>JACPNS010000021.1 GCA_016185345.1 Solirubrobacterales bacterium
GCGCTCAACGAGCAACTTCCGAGACTTGACGCAGGTCTTGGCGTTAGCGTGGATGTTCATTCGGTTTTCCTTTGGGTCTGTGGTCTTAGACAACCTCAGGGTCCAAAGGAGACCGGATGAACAACGTTGTTAGGAACTACACCTAGTCAAGCGGTTTCTGCTTACTGGTGCGGCGCGCTTGAGTCCTCGCGGTCGAGTTCGGTGTCTTCGAACGAGACTGGATCATCAATGGGTTCCAGGTGTGTGAAGACCGTGGCCGTGTCAAACAACTCACGCATGTCGCGCTCGATCGCTTCGGCCTCGTCGTGACCGCGCTGCACGGACCAATCGCCGGGCACCAGCACGTGCAAAGAGATGAACGCGCGATGAGCGGCCCGGCGGGTGCGCAGGGCGTGGAATGAGATTCCCTGCGCGCGGTAGCGGTCAAGCACGCACTCGATCTGGTCGATCTCTTCGGGCTCCAGGGCGCGATCCAGCAATCCCGAAAGCGCACTGCGGAGCAGCACGAAGCCCGTCGCAACGATGTTCACGGCGACTATGAGAGCGATGAGCGGGTCGAGACGATTGATCCCGGTGATTGCGACCAGGGCAACACCGGCCATCACGCCGAGCGACGTGACAACGTCGGTCATCAGGTGGCGGCCGTCGGCATGCAGCGTGAGTGAAGTCTCTGCTCGGCCGACGCCGATCAACATGCGCGCGACAACCAGATTGATCGCAGTCGCAAGCCCGGTGACAGCGATACCGAGGCCGACTGACTCCAGTTCAACCGGATTGATCAGTCGCCCCACTGCCGAAACCCCGATCACGATTGCCGCGACGATGATCATCGTGCCCTCGGCGCCGGCCGAGAGGTAATCGGCCTTGTCGTGACCGTAGGCGTGGTCCTCGTCGGCGGGCTGGCCGGCCCAGCGGATGACGATCAGCGCAACGAACGCAGCGGCGAGGTTGACGAGGGACTCTGCGGCATCAGCGAGCAGACCGACCGATCCGGTGATCAGCCAGGCGGCACCCTTCAAGGCGATCGTTGCCAGCGCGGCGGCGATCGCGATGTAAATCATGCGCAACAGGTGTTTCTGTCGCTGTGACGTCTCCCCGTGAGCGGTCATGAGGTCCAGAGGCTATTCCGAGTCAGCAGGAGGTGCGGTGTGCTGGTCGAGCCAGTCGAACAGGCCAGCCTCGTCAAGCTCGCCGGACGCGAGAGACATCATCGTCATGTACTTCTTTTCTTCGCTCGCCTCAACACTTATGTCGTGCAGGTCAAGGAAGAGTTCGATGGCGATAAATGCAGCGCGCTTGTTGCCGTCAACGAAAGGGTGGTTGCTTGCGATTCCATAGCCGTAGGCAGCAGCCAATCGTGTGAGCGGCGCTTCGGGCTCGTAGGCGTGGATGTTCTGTGGGCGTGCCAGCGCCGACTCAAGCGAGCCAGTGTCGCGAACGCCGTCGCTTCCATCGCTGAACTCGATGACCAACGAATGCGCTCCGAGGATGTCTCGTGGGCGGAGCCAGTTGATGTTTTCCATGACCTACTCCGCGAGTCGCTTGAGCAGGTTGCGGTTTTCGCGCATGATGCGATCCACTCGATCCATGCGGTCCGCAAAATCAGGATCAAACGGAGTCAGCTCAACGCCGTCCTTGGTCTCAAGGACGTGCAGAGAGTCGCCCTTCTCGACCTTCAGGCGGGCGAGAAGCTCCTTGGGGAGGATTACTCCAAGAGAGTTGCCGATCTGTGTGATCTTGAGTTCCATGGGATTTAGTATAACGGAAGTTATAACGGTGGGCATGAGTCTCCTTTCCGGTAGAATACGAACATATGTTCGGGTCAGGACGACCAAAATACATAGAGCTCCACGCCCACAGCGCCTACTCGTTCCACGACGGCGTAAGCCATCCGCACGAGCTTGCGGAGGCCGCTGCCGGCCACGGCTACAGCGCCTACGCGCTGACCGATCACGACGCGATCCACGGCAACATGGAGTTCGCGCACGCGCTGCAGCCGCTGGGCCTTCACGCGATCCACGGCACCGAACTGACGCTCGAAGGCGGCCATCACGTGACGCTGATCGTCGAGAACCACCGGGGCTGGACGACCCTCTGCAGGATCCTCACGCTGGCGCACGCCGAGACGCGCCAAGGCACGGCGCAACGCATCCCTCAGCAACCACAAGTCAAGTTCGACGAACTACTCGCCCTCGCAGGAGACGGCGGCGGATTGATCTGCCTCTCTGGCTGCGCGGCGCGCGGCGCGGTTGCCGGGCGCGTGGCGCGCGGCGAGCTGGCGGCGGCCGAGGGCGCGGCGCGGCAACTACGCGGCGCCTTCGGTCACGAGCACTTCTTCATCGAGATCCAGCGACCCTTCCAGCGCCACGACCGCGGGCTGAACATCGCGCTCGAACGGATCGCCGAGCGGGTCGGCGCGCCGACGGTCGCGACCGGCAACGTCCACGTGCACGCGCGCGAGCGGGCCGCGCTGCAAGACGTGTTTGTCGCGCTGAAATACAACGCGTCGCTCGACGAGACCGAGCCGCTGCGCCGCGGCAACAGCTCGCACGTGATGGCATCGCCAGAAGAGATGGCGCGGCGATTCGCCGAGCACCCGCAGGCAGTCGCGCAGACCGTCGAGATCGCCGAGCGGATCGACTTCGACCTGACCAGCGACCTCGGTTATCGCTACCCCGGCGCGCAGGACCCGCGGCAGATCAAGCGGCTGCGCGCCGTCTGCGAGACGATGCTGCTCGAGCGCTACGGACCAAAGGGCGATCACAAGGGCGGCAGCGTCGGTCGCCGCCACGTGTCGCTCAAAGAGGCGCGCGTGCGCCTCGAAGAAGAACTGCGCGTGATCGAGAAGCTGCGCCTGCCCGGCTTCTTTCTGATTCACCATGACCTGCTTGAGCTGGCTAGAGAGATAGCGATCGAGGTGCGCGGCGACAGCGCGGCGCGGAGCGTGTTGCCGCCTGGCCGCGGCCGTGGATCATCCGTGTCCTCGATCGTTTGTTATCTGACCGGGCTGTCTCACGTCGATCCGCTGGAGGCAGACCTCTGCCTCGGTCGCTTCCTGCACGAGGAGCTCACCTCGCTCCCAGACATCGACCTCGACTTCCCGCGCGACATCCGCCACGAGCTGATCCCGCGCATCCACAAGCGCTACGGCAATCGCCACTCGGCGCTGGTTGCGGCATTTCCGACCTATAGAACGCGCGGTTCACTGCGCGGGCTGGGCAAGGCGCTTGGCTTGCCGCAAACCGAGATCGAGCGCGTAATCCGCACCACCGATCGCAGCTACGGCGAGGTGCTCGAAGAAAGGGTGGAGGCCTCGATCCGCGATTCGCCGAGCGGCGCGCGGCTGCTGGATTCGCCGCGCTGGCGCGCGCTCTTGACCCTGCTGCCGCAGATCCACCGGCTGCCACGCGGGCTCAGCCAGCACTCAGGTGGGATGGTGATCAGCACCGATCCGCTCGACGAGGTCTGCCCGATCGTGCCGGCGGCGATGGTGGGTCGGCAGATCGTGCAGTGGGACAAGGATTCGTGCTCGGACGCCGGCTTCGCGAAGATCGACCTTCTGGGGCTGGGGATGCTCAGCGCGGTCGAGCGCACGGTTGACCTGATCCACGGCGCGCGCGGCGAGCAGGTCGATCTCTCGCGCATCCCCTTGGACGACCCCAAGACCTTTCATCAGATCGTGCGCGGCGAGACGACCGGCGTCTTCCAGATCGAGAGTCGCGCGCAGATGCAGATGCTCGTGCGCTCGCGGCCAGAAACTCTGAACGACATCTTCATCCAGGTCGCAATCGTGCGGCCGGGGCCGATCACGGGCGGGGCGGTGCATCCGTATCTCGAGCGGCGCAAGTTGCTGCGGGCGGATCCTTCTTATGAGGTGCCGTATGCGCATCCGTTGTTGAAAGAGGTTCTGGCGGACACGCTCGGGTCGATCGTGTTTCAGGATCAGGTGATCGAGGTTGCGCGGGTTCTTGCTGACTTCACGCCGTCGGAGGGAGAAGGGCTGCGGCGGGCGATGTCGCGGAAACGGAGCCATGAGGCGCTTGCGGCGTACCACCGTCGGTTCATTGAGGGTGCCGGCGCCAACGGCGTCAGTGAAGAGGTTGCCGAGAGCGTGTTTGCTCAGATCATTGGCTTCTCGGGTTTTGGGTTTCCGAAGGCTCACGCTGCGGCGTTTGGGCTTTTGGCCTACCAGACCTCCTGGCTGCGCGCTCATTACGCCCCTGAGTTCGTCTGCGGATTGATGAACGAGCAACCGATGGGCTTCTACCTGCCGGACGCCCTGGCGCACGAGGCGCAGCGGCGGGGGATCAAAGTTCTTCCCGCCGATGTGAACCGGAGCGGGGTGGAGTGCTCGGTCGAGTGGATCGGCCCTGAGGAGCTCGCGGTTCGGGTTGGCCTCGCATACGTGAAGGGCGCCAAAGAGGCGGGGCTGAGATCGCTTGTTGCTGCTCGAAAAGAGGCCGGCCCGTTCACATCAGTCGAAGACCTCGCCAGCCGCTCCGGCACCGACGGCCCAACCCTCGAGAAGCTCGCGTGGGCGGGGGCGTGCGACAACATCGGTACCGAAACAAATGGCCGCAACCGCCGCGAGGCCCTCTGGCTGCTCGGCGCCGCCCCGGCCGGCGAAACCAAGGCCGACGACTCGGCCCAGCTCGCCCTACCGATCGCGCCGCTGCCGGTTCCAAAGCTCAACAAGCTCGACGACTGGGACGAGATGATCGCCGACTACGGCGCGACCGGCATGACCGTCGGCACGCACCCGCTGGGGCTGTTGCGCCCCCGTCTGCAAAAAGAAGGCGTCAGCTCCAGCACCGACCTCGATCGCCTGCCCGAGAACCACCGCGTGCAGGTGTCCGGGCTCGTTGTCGCGCGGCAGCGGCCGGGCACGGCCAAGGGTGTCGTCTTCGTTCTGCTCGAGGACGAGGTCGGTGTGGTCAACGTGATCTTCCCGCCGCAGATCTACGCTCAGCACCGAACAACCGTGCGCAGCGAGCCGTTGCTGACGGTCACGGGCAAGCTGGAGCGCAGGACTGGAGCGGTGAATGTGCTGGCAACGCACGTCAAGGCGCTGTTCGGCGCAGACATCGAGGCGGCCGTGCGCGAGATCAAGCGACCGCAGACCTCAGAGCAGGATGTTCGGGGCAAGATGGGCATCGACACCGACACCGCGCTTGCCGCGATGAACGGTGATTTTGATGCGGCGCGCAAGGTTATGGGCGATGCTGCCGACATAAAGGCAGTCGCCCCCGTCGGAATCAATTTCGGACGACGAGGGAGATAGAAACAACCTGCAGGCAGATCTAGAACTCAATGACCACAACCCGTGAAGCACCCCGCGTAGTCGTGGCGGATGATTCCGCATTCATGCGCAGGCTGATTTCCGACGTGCTCACGCGCGACGGCATGCGCGTCGTCGCCGAAGCGGCCAACGGTCGCGAAGCGATCGACGCCTGTCGCCAACACCACCCAGACGTTCTCTCGCTTGACCTCGCGATGCCCGAAGTAGATGGCATCGAGGTGCTCAAGAAGCTCCGCCCGATGCGCGATCTGAAGATCGTCGTCGTCTCGTCTTTCTCCGAGCAGGGCGGCATACGCGCCGTTGACGCCCTCGCCGAGGGCGCCTTCGAGCTCGTGCCCAAGCGCGCGACCGGCGGCAAGCTCCAGGACTTCCTCGACGATCTCCTGAGCAAGGCGCAGGCCGCAACATTCGAGGCCCCCGCCAAGCGCGTGAACGGAAATGGATTGATCGCAGAGCTCCCGGCCAAGGCGCCGAGCGCCCCGCGCAAGGTGCTCCCGGCGCGCCTCTCGCGCCCATCAACCAAGAAGCTCGTTCTGATCGCGTCTTCGACCGGCGGGCCGCGAGCGCTCACAGAAGTCGTGAAGCACTTCCCGGCAGAGCTCGGTCAAGGGCTGGTGATCGTGCAGCACATGCCCGCAGGCTTCACCCGCTCACTCGCCACCAGGCTCGACTCAGAAGGCCCTCTGAACATCGCCGAGGCTGAAGCAGGCGAGAAGATCGACTCCACGCACGGGTTCGTCGCGATGGGTGGCCACCACCTGCGCATCCGGCGCAAACGAATTGAACTCTCCAGCGAAGCCGCGATCGGCGGCCTGCGTCCGTGCGCCGACATCACGATCACCGACGCCGTCCAGAACTACGGCGGCAACATCGTCCTCGCCGTCCTGACTGGAATGGGTCGGGACGCCTGCAAGGGCGCAAAGCTTGTGAAGGATGCTGGCGGAATCGTGATCGCCGAGCACGGCAACACCACGACCGTGAACGGAATGCCGCGCGCGATCACAGAGGCCGGCCTTGATGACGCAGTCCTGCCGATCGACGAGATCGGCGCCGCACTTGTGGAGGCAGCTGGTGAGTGAACGTCCCGAAAGACCAGCGCCGCCGCGCGTCCCGATTCCGCCGCGCCCGCCGCGTGCACCGATCAACACCCGCACGCCCGGAGTTGGCCTGCCCCTACCGGCGCCGGAAGCGCTGAAGCCCCTGCCGCCCGGCGACTTCGAGAACTTCTGCAAAGGAGTGAAGGAACTGCTGGGCGTGGACCTGTCGCTCTACAAGCGCAAACAGATGGAGCGTCGAGCCCGTGGCCTCGCGTCACGCAACCACGTCGAGACGCTCACCGAGTACCTGCACATGCTGCAGAAGGACGCAGTCCTTCTCGACCGCTTCATGGAGCGCATGACGATCACCGTCAGTCAGCTCTGGCGCAACACAGACATCTTCGATGCGATCGAGAACGAGATCCTTCCCGAGCTCGACAAACACGCCGACGGCCGCAAACTGAAACTCTGGTCTGCCGGGTGTTCCTACGGCGCCGAGCCCTACACGCTCGCGTCGATCTGCCTTGAGATGGGCAACAAGCTCAATCGCACGCCGCAGATCAAGGGGACCGACATCAACCCGCGGATGATCGAGAAGGCCCGCCGCGGCCAGTACACCGAAGAGGACGCGCGCGACGCGCCGCCGCGACTGCTGCAGAAGTACTTCGACCCCGTCAAGGGCGGGTGGATCGCAAAGCCGGCGCTCAAGCAGCTGATCACATTCAAGGTCGAGGACCTCTTCGCGTCGAAGACCGATGCTGTGGACCTGATTCTCTTCCGAAACGTCGCAATTCACTTCGAGCGCCCGCGCCGCGATGAAGTGCACGGGATCCTCGCCGATGCGCTTCTGCCGGGCGGGATCCTCGTGCTCGGCTCGACCGAGATGATCGTCGACCCGAGCGGGATCGGCCTCGAGCGCGTTCGCCCATTCGTATTTCGCAAGGTCGCCACGGAAGCCGTCTGATGGCCGGGATAGACGACTCCGAGTACATCGAGCTGTTTCTCGCCGAGGCGCGCGAGAACCTCGAAACGCTGAACACGGCGATCGTCGGCGTAGAGGCCGACCCGACAGACACAGCGAACGTGGACGTCGTCTTCCGCGTGGCTCACTCAGTCAAGGGCATGGCCGCGACGATGGGTTACGACCACATCGCGCACCTCACCCACGCCATGGAAGACGTCTTCGCCCTGCTTCGCGAGCGCGCCGGCGGACTGCACCGCGAGGCGATCGACGTGCTGTTCGAGTGCATGGACATGCTCTCGAAGATGGTCGATGAGGTCGCCGAGCACGGCGAGAGCCGCACCGACCCGACCGCTCTTGAATCCGACCTTCGCGGTCTGCTGCGCGATCGCGATGACTCGGCCGGGCCCGAAGTTCGCGCTGCGGTTGCCGAAGCAGTAGTGGCCGACGTGCTTGTCGCCGATCAGCCCGCAGACCTGGTCGGCGCCGCCGTCAAGGACGCCCAGTCGCGCGCGACCGTGCGCGTCGAAGCTGCACGCCTGGACACGCTTTTGCACATGATCGGCGAGCTGGTGGTGCGCCGCTCGGCCGTCGAGCAGCTCGCGATCGAGAACGGCGACACTCGCCTTGTAGCCGCTGTTGGTGAATTGACCCGCGCCTCGCAGTCGGTGCAGGACATGGTCATGCGTGTGCGCATGGTGCCGATAGACACCGCTTTTGCCCGCCTGCCGCGGCTCGTGCGTGACCTTTCGCATCAGCTGGGCAAAGAAGTCCACCTCGAGATCGAGGGTCGCGACACCGAGCTTGACCGCACCGCGGTGGACGCGCTTGTCGAGCCTCTGATGCACCTCGTGCGCAACGCGATCGACCACGGAATCGAAATGCCCGACGTGCGCAAGAAGGCAAAGAAGCCAGAAGCCGGAAACCTCTTGATCGCCGCGCGGCACGAAGGCGGTGAGGTCGTCATCGCGATCACCGATGATGGCGCCGGCATCAACAACGAGGCCGTCGTGGCCCGCGCCCGCGAGCGCGGAATCATCGGCACGGACGACCTCGACAACGACCAGGCGATCGAACTGCTCTTCACTCCCGGATTCTCGACCCGCGCCGAGGTGACCGACGTTTCCGGTCGCGGCGTCGGCATGGATGCGGTCAGGTCGGCCGTGCGCGGCTTCGGTGGCGACGTCTCGGTGCGCTCGGAGTTCGGCAAAGGTACGACCACGGAACTGCGTATGCCTTTGACTCTGGCGATTCTTCCGGCGCTGGTCGTGAAGGCCGGCGGCGACTCCTACGCACTGCAGCTCGATCGGGTCGATCGCACCTTCAAGCTCGAGGAAGTCACCCTCACCACAACGGTCGGTCAGCCAGTCGCGATCTTTGATGAAGGGGCGATGCCAGTGGTCAATCTGGCGGAGTCATTCAATCGAGAGTCCGCATTTGGTACCCCACAGTTCATGGTCACAGTTCGCTCTGCCGATAGACAACTTGCTCTCGTGGTCGACGAAATGGTCGGTCGTCGCGAGCTCGTCACCCGCCCTGTTCCCGAGAGGATTCGCAGGGATTCGCCGGTCTCCGGTGGAGCGGTGTTGGCGAGCGGTGAGATCGCCTTCATTGTCGATTGCGAGGAGCTGATTCGCCGGACGCTCATCGAGCCAGTACACAGTGGCTCACGCCAGTAGAACGAGCAGATCAAGAGGACACATGAACATGCTGATGCCGCTGGGAGAGCCAGCTCCGCCAATTTCAGACGAACAGCAGAAAGCCCTGAGTGCCGTCGCAGAGACAATCTCGGACAAGGCCACTGACGCTTTCTCAAAACTTCTGGGCTCGAAGGTCACGGCCAAGGTGCCAGACCTCGAAGTCCTTCCGCTCAGCGAAGCCGTTGACCGCCTGGGTTCGCCCGGTGAACAGGTCACCGCCGCCTGGCTGCCGGTCGTCGGTCAGATCGAGGCCAGCGTGTTGCTGCTCTTCGATCCCGCCGGCGAAAAGCAGATTTACGACGCGCTGGGCTTGGAGCCGTACACCGAGATGGCGCGTTCGGCGCTGCAGGAGATGGCCAACATCATCGGCACGCAATACGTCTTTGGAATCGCAGAATCATGCGGGCTGACCTTCGAGCCCGAGCCTCCCGAGGTGTCCGAAGGAATGCTTGGTGCCGTGCTTTCCACGGTCTTGGCAATGTCCACGGTGGTCACCAATTACGCAGTGCTCGTTGACACACAACTGACAGTGGAGAAGAGTGACTGCATCGTGCGGTTCCTCTTCATCCCCAGCGACACAAGCGTCGAAGCTCTGATCGAGAACATCGGCAAAGACGCATGAGCGGGTCCGCGGCCTCTTCCGCGGTCAACCTGATTCCTGTACGGATGGGTGAAATGGCCGTATCACGCGACAAGCGCGACGTCATCTCAGTGGTCGGGTTGGGTTCCTGCGTAGCTGTCGTGCTCGTCGCGCCCGAGAAGCGCGCCGTCGCGCTGGCGCACGTCGTGTTGCCCGAGGCGCGCATGACCGGTGGCCGAGAGGCGCCTCCTGGCAAGTTTGCAGACACCGCGATCCCCGCGATGCTCTACGCGATGCGCTCGCTGCGCGTGAAGGCCGAAGACGTCTACGCCGTGCTCGTCGGCGGCGCCACGATGTTTGGTCACACACACTCGAGCAAGCTGGCGGGCGTCGGTGATCGTAATATCGAGGCCGCTCGCACGCAACTTGCGCGTCACGGCATCGGCATCTCATCGGAGGACGTTGGCGGGATCAGCGGCCGCAGTGTGCACGCATCTGTCGCGGATCTTGAGGTCTTTGTGCGCAGCGGCGCAGGTGAGCCGCTGAAACTGAAGGGGTCAGACAAGCCGCTCGCGGTAAAGGTTTCCGAGGTCGAGGCCGATCTGACTCAAGAGCCGTTTCCGGATGACATCTGGAACTCGGCCGACCCGGTCCAACAAACCTCGTAGGAAGCTCGCTACTCAAGATGGCAACTGTTCTAATCGCCGACGACTCCATGTTCATGCGCAAGCGCCTGAATGACATCCTCACCGGAGAGGGTCACGACGTCATTGCTGAAGCAGAAGACGGCAACGAGGCGATCAACCTCTATGGCCGACTCCAGCCCGAGCTCGTGATGCTCGACATCACGATGCCCGAGCGAAACGGCATGGGCGCACTCAACCACATCATGGCCACCTCACCCGAGGCGCGCGTGATCATGTGCAGCGCGCTCGGTGAAGAGACCGTCGTCAAGGAGTGCATCGACACGGGCGCCAAGGCCTTCGTGGTCAAGCCGTTCGATCCTGAAGAAGTTCTCAGCGCCGTCGGCGACGCGCTGGCCGCCTGACCGCGCCCTTCGAGAACCAACTGCACGGTAGGTAGGGGTAACGCCCACCGGGCCGAACTATCGAGTACGTGGACCCTGTCCGGCGACGGCCAGCTCACGCGTACTCGCGATGAATCAACAAATACCAAACGCGCCCGAGCTCACAACGGCGCAACGCCTGCTCCCGCAATGGTTCCTGGACCTTGACGCTGCGCGTAAGCCGTACGTGATCGTCGGCATCGTGCTGATCGGCACGCTGCCTCTTCTCGTGCTAGCAATGGTTGCCGCGGCGGATCTCACGACCGAGATCGACGCCCTGAATCTTCTGCTCGCCCAGCCCGAGGCGAGCCTGACCGAGATCAATGCAGCTTCAACCGCGATCCACGACGATTACACGCGCTACGCGGTCGGCATTCTTGGTGCGATCATCTGGGCGATAGTCGTGGCCGTGGGCGGAGCGAGAATCTCCGCGCAGGTTGCGACGGACTGGGTCGGTGGCCTGACCAGCGCGGCCAGGAGAATCGCCGACGGCGACCTCGGCGTGGTGATCCAGCGCGACAACAACAGCCAGGTCGGCGACATCCAGGAGTCGATGGGCAAGATGGTCGCGAGCTTCCGCGCAACGGTCACCCGGATCGAAAGGGCGGCCTCCGAGCTGACTGATTCCGCGACGGCGATGGCCGAGACCTCCGACAGCTCTGGCCGCGCGATCGGCGAGGTGGCGCAGTCGATCAGCTCGATCAGCGAAGGCGCGTCTCATCAGGTCGCGCTGATCACGGCGGCCTCAGATGTCGTCGCGCAGATCGAGTCGGCTGTTGTAGAAACCGCCAACAACGCTTCGGCGGCGCAGCAGGAAAGCGCGCAGACCGAAAAGCTGACAGAGACCGGCGTCGATCGAGCAACCGAGATCCAGGCCGCGATGGAGACGGTTCGCGGCGCGACGCACTCAACGGTCGAGATGGTCCGATCGCTCAGCGAGACATCGGCGAACATTGACGAGATCGTCCGCTCGATCACGTCGATCTCGGGCCAGACCAACCTCCTCGCACTGAACGCGGCGATTGAGGCCGCACGTGCCGGCGAGCAGGGCCGAGGCTTTGCAGTTGTGGCAGAGGAAGTCCGCAAACTCGCCGAGGACTCGCAATCCTCCGCCGAGGGAATCGCCGAACTGATCGAGTCGATCCAGTCGCAAACCGTGCAGGCCGTCGCCGCGATGGAAGAGGGCATGGCCACTGTCGACAGTGGCTTTGAAGCGGTCAACCGCAACCGTCAACTGTTCTTTGACATCAGCGGAGCGGTGCGGATGTTTCACGAGAGCTCAGTTGAGATCGCCGGCCTTGCGCATTCAATCGCCACCGACGCGGGTCGCGTCCGCGAGCGCATCGAAGAGGTCGCCTCGGTCGCCGAGGAGTCGAGCGCTTCGACCGAAGAGGTCTCGGCATCGACTGAAGAGACTTCGGCATCCTCACAGCAGCTGACCGCCGCAGCCCAGCGCGTCTCTCAGACCGCAGTTTCACTTATGGAACTGGCCAGTCGCTTCAGCGTCGATCAAGGGCGAGGCGAGGCATGAGGCGCTGGATGCAGTCGGTCCCGCTCAAGCGGGCGTACACGGTTTCGACGCTTGGATACACGCTGCCGCTGCTGTTGGTGGCATTGCTGCTCGTTTTCGTCGCGCGCGGAGCCGTTTCGGCGACGGATGACATAGCCGCCCAAGCCGAACTGACCGCAAAGAACGGCACCGTCCAAACTGCGCAGCTCACGGCCGAACCGAGCTTCCTCGACGTCTCCAAGGAATTCGCGCTGATCACGCTGATCACGGCCTTGCTCGGCGGGATGGTCACCAAGGTAATGCTGACCAATGTGCTGATGAAGGAGACCTACAAGCTCGTCGACGCCACCCGCACTGCGGCAGGCGGCGACCTGCGCCCCGAAATCGACGTGAACATGACAAACGAGTACGGCATGTTGCAGGCGAGCGTTCGCGATCTCTTCGGCGCGTTCCGAACGACGATCAGCCGGATTGAATCCGCTGCACTCGAGATGCGCGACGCCGCAAACGAGATGACGCACACTTCGGACGAATCCGGCCGCGCGATCGGCGAGGTCGCGGTCGCCATTGGCGCGATCAGCGAGGGAGCCTCCCACCAGTCCGGACTGATCATCGACGTCTCGGACGTGATGGTCGACATTGAGCGCACGATCACAGACGCGTCCGAACACGCGGCCGAAGCGCAGCGCCAGAGTGCCGATACGGAGAATCTTGCCGAACAGGGTGTGCAGGCCGCCTCCGAAGTGCTCGAGGCGATGCAGGCCGTACGTGAAGAATCGTTGGCCACGGCCGCTGTGATCCGCGAACTCGGAGAGAAGTCATCAAGTATCGATCAGATCGTCGGCGCGATCGGTGACATCGCTCAGCAGACCAACATGCTCGCGCTGAATGCCGCAATCGAAGCCGCACGCGCCGGCGAGGCCGGACGCGGTTTCGGCAACGTCGCCGGCGAAGTCCGAGCATTGGCCGACGACGCCCAGACCTCGGCCGCCCAGATCACCTTGTTGGTGGCTCAGATCCAGCAACAGACCGGCGCGGCCGTGGGAGCGATGGAAGAAGCGGTGGTTGCGGTCGAGGCCGGTTTCGAGACGATCAACTCCAACCGCCAGACGTTCTTTGACATCAGCAGCGCCGTGCACAGCCTGCACGAGGGCGCAGCCGAAGTAAGCGAGCTGGCCGCGGGCATTGCGCTTGGTGCGGGCCAGGTGCGCGAGCAGATCGAAGAGGTCGCCGCCGTGGCGGAGCAGTCGAGCGCCTCAACTGAACAAGTCTCTGCGGCGACCGAAGAGACTTCGGCCGGGGCCCAGGATGTGAGCGACGCCGCTCAGCGCGTGGCGCAGACGGCGTACAACCTCGCCGAGTTGGCCGGACGCTTTGAACTGCCGACGGGATTCGCGAACAGAAAACCAAGAACTGACGAGTGAAGAAACCTACTCCAGCGTTCAACATTCCGGGCGCAACGGCCGATAGAGCAGCAGGGGATGGCAGCAGACAAGAAGTATTCGTAGGAACAACGCCCCAGAGGACACTCACCGTGAGCTCCACAGCAGAAGGCACAATCGCCCGGCAACTCGTCGTTTTCGTACTCGGAAACGAGGAATACGCGCTGCCGATCCAGACCGTCCAGGAAGTGATTCGCTTCCAGCACCCGCGCGCAGTCTCAAGCTCGGACCCGTCGCTTCTTGGCGTGATCAATCTTCGTGGCCGCATCGTGCCCGTGCACGACGTTCGGCCTCAATTGAACATCATTCACGATCCTCTTCCGGCGCCCGGCACGCTGGACGCCGACGGCGAAGAGGCAGACGACGACGAGAAGATCGTTCTGGTCAACATTGACGACCGCATGGCCGGTGTTGTGGTGGACGACGTTTCCGAGGTGCTGAACGTCGAGGCCAAAGAGTTTGAGGACCTGCCCGCGTCGGGCAACGCAGTCGTTGACGGCGTCGTCAAATCCGGCGACCGCCTGATCATCCTGCTCGACCCACACGCGCTCACCAGCCTCGCCGACGGCGAGCCGGCAGCCATCGCTTCCTGATCTGATGTCCGACCGCAAGCTCGATAGCCGTCGGGGAGCAACGCGACTGCTCCCGTGGTGGTACGTCAACCTCGGCGCCGACCAGAAACGCATTGTCGGCTCCCTCAGCGTTCTCGGAGGCCTCATTCCGTGTCTGGTGATCGCCTGGATCGCGTCTTCAAACGCGAGTGAGTTTGAAGGCCAAATCGATGCTCTCGTGGCCAGTGGCAAGGGAACAAAGTCACAATTGCTCGGCCTCAGTTCGCAGATGCAGTCGTCGATCGGACGCACGCAGCTGGCGATGATCATCGGAATGGTCTGGGCGTTCGTGGCCGCGCTCATCAGCACCCGAATGTCAACGACGTTGTCGCAGAACTGGTTGCGTGCTCTTACCAAGATGACCGACGAGATTGCCGACGGCGACCTCTCGCGCGAAATCGTGCGCGACAACGAAAGCCACATCGGAGACTTGCAGGAAGCGCTCGGAAAGATGACCGCAAGCTTCCGTGCGACGATCAATCGCATCGAGCTTGCCGCTGCCGAGTTGCGCGAGGCAGCAGGTGAGATGGTGGACACATCAGGTGAGGCGGGCAACGCAATCGGCGAGGTCGCGCAGTCGATCAGCGCGATCAGCGAGGGCGCCGCCCACCAGGTTGACCTCGTCACCCACACTTCGGACGTCGTTGGTGAAATCGAGCGCTCCGTCCAGGGCGCCGCTGATCACGCGCAACGCGCTCAGTCTCAGAGCGCCGACGCCGAGGTCCTCACTGAGGAGGGCGTGCGACGCGCGACCGAGGTCCAGGAAGCCATGGAATCGGTGCGCGAGACGTCTTTGGCCACGCAGGAGATGATCCGCTCGCTCGGCGAGAAGTCAACGAGTATTGACCTGATCATCCAGTCGATCACCGACATCGCCGAACAGACGAACCTTCTGGCGTTGAACGCCGCGATCGAAGCAGCTCGCGCCGGCGAACAGGGCCGCGGATTTGCCGTAGTCGCAGAAGAAGTGCGAAAGCTGGCCGAGGATGCGCAGGAATCCGCAGGCGACATCGCCGAGCTGATCCTGGAGGTGCGCGCTCAGACCGAACAGGCAGTCGTGGCGATGGAAGGCGGAGTCGGAATCGTCGAGCGCGGCTTCGAGACCGTGAATCTGAATCGCCAGACGTTCTTTGACATCAGCGGATCGGTCCGTGCATTGCACGAAAACTCCGTGGAGATCAGCCAGCTCGCGGGTGGCATCGCTGCGGATGCTGGCAACGTCCGCAGCCAGATCGAGGAGGTCGCGTCGGTTGCCCAGGAGTCGAGCGCCTCTACCGAGGAGGTCAGCGCGTCAACTGAACAGACCTCGGCGGCGGCCCAACAGGTCACGGCTTCTGCCCACCGCGTCTCCGAGACAGCCGAAAACCTCGCGGCGCTCGCCGGTCGATTCAAACTCACAAAGGGCCCGGTCCGCCCGATCCAGGCGCAGCGCGCGGCCACGCTCGCTGCAGTCGAGGATGACGAGCGGATGGCAGAGGAGAACGTCGCATGAGCATGTTGCGCAAGCTCTACGTAATGCCGATCGTCCGCGCCTACACGGTCGCACTACTGGTTTCAGCCATTCCGATCCTGCTCATCTCGATCCTCGCCGTATATCTCGTAGGCAAGGGCCAGGGAAACATCAGCGACTTCTCTGCCCAGGTCCAGGGCCTCAATACCGGGGCAAACGAGCCGATTGGGAAGGGCACGATCGAGAGCGGACCATCGTTCACCGGTGTCGTGCACCCCTGGGTGATCATCGACCTCATTGCAGTGATCGTTGGCGGCATCTTCCTCAAGGTCGTGCTGATCAAGCCGACCGGCCTGCTCTCGGAGCTTTTGCTCGCCGACGCCCGCGCGGTCGCAGGTGGCGACTTGCGGCCCGAGCCGCACGCTTGGTTCCAGAATGAATACGGCGACCTTCAGGCGAGCATGGGTCGCATGATCGGATCCTTCCGCACGACAGTGATGCGGATTGAAACCGCGTCGGTCGAGTTGAAGCAGTCGGCCGCCGAGATGGCTCACACTTCGGACGAGGCCGGAAACGCGATTGGCGAGGTCGCCCAGGCGATCAGCGCGATCAGCGAAGGCGCGTCGCACCAGGTCGACCTGGTCACGCGGTCCTCCTACGTGGTCGCCGAGATCGAAGGGCAGATCCGCGACACGACCGAGCACGCCCGCGAGGCGCAGCGGCAGAGCTCGGACACCGAGAAGCTTTCTGAAGAAGGGCTGCAGCGCGCGGCCGAGGTCCAGCAAGCGATGGAGGCTGTGCGCGAGAGTTCGTTGAGCACTGCGGCGGTGGTGCGTTCGCTGGGCGAGAAGTCAGCGGACATCGATCAGATCGTCCAGGCGATTCAGGCGATTGCTGCCCAGACCAACATGCTCGCGCTGAACGCTTCGATCGAGGCCGCCCGGGCTGGCGATCAGGGACGCGGCTTTGCAAACGTTGCGGAAGAGGTGCGCGTGCTCGCTGAGGACGCGCAGACCTCGGCGGAACAAATCGCCACGCTCGTACGCGAGATCAAGCTTCAGACCGAGCAGGCAGTGCTGGCGATGGAAGAGGGCGTCGTGCGGGTCGAAAACGGATTCGAAACAGTCAACCGCAATCGCCAGACGTTCTTCGACATCGGCGGTGCCGTGCGCGCGTTGCACGTGAGTTCCAACGACATCAGCGAGCTGGCCGAGGGCATTTCAACTGGCACGGCGAAGGTGCGTAAACAGATCGAGCAGGTCGCGAGCGTTGCTGAGGAGTCGAGCGCGTCAACCGAACAGGTCAGCGCTTCGACTGAGCAGACCTCCGCCGCCGCTCAGGAGGTTTCGGCCTCGGCGCAGCGGGTCGCGAACACTGCCGCGGCACTCTCGGAGCTGTCGGGTCGCTTCACGCTTCCCGATCGAGATTCACAGGCCGCTTAGTGACCGCATAGTTATTTACCGCACTCATGGTATGGCCATGATTGGCCGACAAAGTTTGTAATCGGGCCACGGCAGACGCGGCCCAGGGGACAGGTAGATGGCTCATCAAAAGGACTTAGGCTCAGACGAGCTGCGCATAACGCGGGTATTTCCGCAATGGTTCAAGGACATGGACTCGGCCAAGAAGCCGGTCATCTCGTCGTTGATCCTGCTGATTGTTGCTGCGCCCTTCGCGATTTTCACGATCATCTCGTGGGGTAACGCTGCGGAAGCGCACGACCAGATCTCCGCGCTGCTCGCCAGCGGCGGAAGCAAGGCCGAGTTGCTCGTCGCAACCAACGATTTCAACTCCGCGAATGCCAGCGCGCGAACGGGCATTCTGCTCACTGCGACAATCGCGTGGATCGGCGCAATCTTCATAGCGCTCACCCTGACCAAACTTTCAACCGCGTGGTTGCGCCACATGACAGTCCGAGTGCGGCGTGCCGCAGAGGGTGACCTGACCACAGAGATTCTGCGCGACAACGCCAGCCAGGTCGGAGACATCCAGGAAGCGCTCGGCAAGATGATCGCGAGCTTCCACGCCACGGTCACGCGCATCGACCACGCTGCACTCGACCTTCGCGACTCCGCCAAGGAAATGTCCGGCATCTCGGACGAGGCCGGCGGAGCGATCGGCGAAGTCGCCCACTCAGTTTCAGTGATCAGCATCGGCGCTGGCAACCAGGTCGAGTTGATCGGAGACACATCACGCGAAGTCGGCGAGATCGAGCAGGCCGTTCGCGAAGCCGCCGACCACGCCCAGCACGCAAGCGAAGAATCTGCCGCAACCGAAGAACTGACCGACGAAGGTGTGCTCCGCGCAGCCGAGATCGAAGAGGCGATGGAAAACGTGCGCGCCACCTCGATGGAGACGTCAAAGGTGATCCGCTCACTCGGTGAGAAGTCAACGAGTATCGACCTGATCGTGCGTTCGATCGCCGACATCGCCGAGCAGACCAACCTTTTGGCGCTGAACGCCGCGATCGAAGCGGCTCGCGCGGGCGAACAGGGCCGCGGCTTCGCCGTCGTCGCCGAGGAAGTACGCAAGCTTGCAGAAGACGCGCAGCAGTCAACCGGCGAGATCGCCGAGCTGACCGAACTGATCCGCGAGCAGACTGTCAAGGCAGTCGCAGCCGTGGACGACGGATCCGCGATCGTTGAGAAGGGCGCCGAGGCAGTCAGCCTCAACCGTCAGGCCTTCGCCGACATCAGCGAAGCCGTCGCAAACCTCAACACCGGCACCGCGAAGATCTCAGAGATCGCTCGCGAAATCGCAGGCGACGCATCACGCGTCCGCGTTGAGATCGAGGACATCGCTTCAGTCGCCGAGGAATCCAGCGCATCGACCGAGCAGGTCAGCGCCGCAACCGAGGAATCGGCCGCCGCAGCGCAGGAAGTCACAGCAACCGCAGGCCGCGTCACGCAGACCGCCGTTGCCCTCGCAGACCTTGCATCCCAGTTCGTGCTCAAAGAGAAGGCGACGAAGAACGTCGTCCCGTTGGCCAAACCGACAGCCGTCCCAGACCGGCCGAGTAAGGAACGAGCAGCATGAGCAAACTCTTCTCGATGGGCCTGACCAAGGCCTACATAATCGTCACGATCATCGGTACGGTGCCGGCGGTCATATTCGGAATCTTCTTCTACAACGAGCTCGGTGGCTACGGCGACCAGACGGCGCAGCTCGAGACTGCTGCCAGCGGTGCCGGGACTTTCAAAGCGGGCTCTATCCCCGACAACATCGACTACTCGCACAACATTGGGCTCTGGATGGGCGGCGTGGTGCTGACGTTCCTGTTTGCCGGTGCGCTGCTTCGGATCGTGCTCGGGAACGTCACATTGCGGACCTCCGAGAAGATGATCAGCGATATGCGTCGCGCAGCAACCGGCGATCTCTCAGGCGACCCCAAGGTCACCATGTCCAACGAGTACGGCGACCTGCAGCGCGCCTTCGTGCAGCTGCTCGGAAACTTCCGCACGACAATCGCGCGTATTGACCGCGCCTCAGGCGACCTGCGCCAGGCCGCGATGGAAATGTCACACACTTCAGACGAGGCCGGAAACTCGATCGGCGAGGTCGCCCAGGCGATCAGCGCGATCAGCGAGGGCGCCGCACACCAGGTGGATCTTGTCGGCCGCTCTGCTGGCCACATCGAAGCGATCGAGCACGCCGTGCGCGACGCGTCCGGGCACGCAGAAGAGGCGCGTCGCCAGAGTGCCGCCACAGCTGAACTCGCCGACCAGGGCCTTGCCCGTGCCGCCGAAGTCGAGCAGTCGATGCAGGCAACGCGCGAGAGCTCGATGCGCACCGCCGAGATCGTCCGCGAGCTCGGCGAGAGTTCGGCAGACATCGATCAGATCGTCCAGTCGATCGCGGACATCGCCACCCAGACCAACATGCTTGCGCTGAATGCGTCGATCGAAGCCGCACGCGCCGGCGAACAGGGCCGCGGATTTGCGAACGTCGCCGACGAGGTGCGCATGCTCGCCGAGGATGCGCAGTCCTCAGTCTCAGAGATCGCTTTACTCGTCCGCGAGATCAAGCTTGAAACCGACCATGCGGTCGCCGCAATGGAATCCGGCGTCACGCTGGTTGAAGACGGCTTCGACACCGTCGCCCGCAACCGCCAGACCTTCTACGACATCAGTGGAGCGATCCACGGACTGCACGAACGCGCCGGCGAAATCAGCCAGCTGACATCCGGCATTGTTGAGGCTGCGGTCCACGTGCGCGAGCACGTTGCCGAGGTCGCAGTCGTGGCCGAGCAGTCGAGTGCATCGACCGAAGAGGTCAGTGCCTCCACCCAGGAGACTTCTGCTGCCTCGCAAGAGGTCACCGCTTCAGCGCAGAAGGTCGCCGACACGGCGTCCACGCTGGCCGAGCTCTCGGGGCGTTTCAAGCTCCCCGAGGCGCCCGGCCAGGCCGCGGCAGCCAAAGCGGCGTAGTCCTTGGCTCGAGAGCCTGCTCGATGCCCTCGCCAGCCCCATCGGGGTGGTCGTGCAGCGGATGCGTCTCACCGGCGATCTAAAGCAGTCTCGCAAGGATCTCGTGAAAGCCCGCGAGGAGGAACGTTGCCGCTTGTGTCGCGATCTCCCGCCGAGTCTTCCGCGATGGACTGAATGCAAGATCAACACCGCAAACCCGCAGTTGGCGTGATCGTGATCACGATGTTCGAAGCTGCCGCCTGAGCGTCATTAGTTACAGAGGAGTAACTTGGATTGAGGCAGCCGGATAACTCTTGAATGGGGTACAGATGCTTTCGAACGGAGATGTGATCGCGACTCTCGCGGTTAAGGACATCGAGCAGGGCAAGGCGTTCTATGGCGGGAAGCTCGGCCTCGTGCAGAGCATGGAGGACCCGGGTGGAGTTGGATACAAAGTTGGTGCGGGGCAGCTGTATGTGTACTCGTCACCGACGGCAGGCTCTAGCGACGCGACGGCAGCATTCTTTCGCGTTGACGACGTGCGAACGGTCGTTTCGCAGCTCGCATCCGAGGGGATTTCGTTTGAGCACTACGAGATGCCGGGTACCCGGATCGAAGGTGACGTCCACGTGGTGGACGGCAGTGACATAACTGCCGCCTGGTTCAAGGATCCAGACGGGAACATCATTGGAGTGGGGGACGGTGCTCGATGGGAATTGCAGACGGATGGGTAAATGGTGGCGGTGCAAGCCTCTTCGTCCATGTCAGCGATACGGCAGGCAACGGTCAAGCCAACGCCGCGACTTGGCAGGCTGACGACGGCCGGTTGCCCGGGAGTTCGCGGCCAATCGATGGGGCTGCGGCGCCTTCACAAACGCATTGCTCCGCGACCCCGATGGGAACATCCTCGGGATCGTCAGCGGTGAGATGTAGCTAGAAGTCCATCCCGACGTACTTGATCTCGAGGTACTCCTCGATTCCCTCAGATCCGCCTTCGCGACCGAACCCGCTCTGCTTGATCCCGCCGAACGGCGCAGCCGGGTTGCTGATCACGCCGCGGTTGAGACCGACCATGCCGGTCTCAAGGCCTTCGATCGTGCGGAAGGCGCGGCCGAGGTCTGCGGTGTATACGTAGGCAGCAAGTCCATACTCAGTTGCGTTTGCGCTGGCCAGAGCCTCTTCTTCGGTGCTGAAGGACTTGATCGGTGCGACCGGTCCAAAGACCTCATCCACAAGGATGTTCGCGTCAGCTGAAAGGTCGCCGATCACCGTCGGCGGGTAGTAGAAGCCTGCGCCGTCAGGGCGCTCCCCACCGGTGAGGATCTTGCCGCCCTTGCTGACCGCATCCTCGACGAGGCCTTCAACGATCTCGCGCTGGCTCTCGTTGATCAGCGGTCCCACCTTGGTGTCTTCGAGCGTTCCGCGTCCGACCTTCATCGCGCCGAGGCGCTCGGCGAGCTTCTCACCGAACTGCTGGGCGATTGACTCGTGGGCGTGGAAGCGGTTGGCGGCGGTGCAGGCCTCGCCGTTGTTGCGCATCTTGGCGAGGATCGCGCCCTCCACTGCTTTGTCGAGGTCTGCGTCCTCATGGACGATGAAGGGCGCGTTTCCGCCGAGCTCCATCGAGACCTTCAGGACCTGGTCTGCGGACTGCTTGATCAGCTCCTTACCCACCGGGGTGGACCCGGTGAAGCTGAGCTTGCGGGTGCGCGGATCCTTGAGCAGAGGGCCGACGATCGCGCTCGCGCTTGATCCGCAGACGAGGTTCACGACGCCCGCCGGTAGGCCCGCATCGAGGAAAGCCTGGCCGAGCGCGAACGAGCTGAGCGGCGTTTCCTTCGCCGGCTTCATCACTACGGTGCAGCCAGCGGCGAGCGCCGGGCCGATCTTGCGGGTGGCCATTGCGGCCGGGAAGTTCCAAGGCGTGACAAATACACAAGGACCGAGCGCCTGCTTCATGGTGAGCAGTCGGCCCTGGCCGTTGGGCGCGGTGGCGTAGCGACCATTGATGCGCACGGCCTCTTCGCTGAACCAGCGCAGGAAGTCTGCGGCGTAGGCAACTTCGGCCCTCGACTCGCTGATCGGCTTGCCCATCTCGAGCGTCATCAGCAGCGCCAGCTCGTCGAGTCGGCTGGTCATCGATTCGTAGACGGCGCGCAAGATCTCGCTGCGTTCGCGCGGCGGGGTCGCGGCCCAGGAGGCCTGGGCGTTCGATGCTGCGTCGAGCGCGGCAAGCGCCTCGGCTTCGCCTGCGTCAGTGATCGCGCAGAGCGGTTCGCCTGTCGAAGGATCGATCACATCAAGCGTCTTGCCAGTCTCAATCCAATTCCCGTTGATCAGCGCCCCCTTAGGGACGGAATCGACAACGGCTTGTTCTGAGGCTGCGGTGATCGTCATGCCCAGGATCGTATTACGCGGCAGAACCGGAGCTTCCGACCCCGACAACGGGGCGGGGCGCCCTCAAGCGCCCCGCGGCTTCATCGGCGTTCAGACAGCGTCGGCGTGACGATCCGGGCCGAGGCCCGCGGTCACTCCGAGCACGCCGATTGCGGCGTAGACGATCGCCGTCATGTCGTTCACCGGGAACATGCCGATCACGGAGGCCGTGAAGAGGCTCCAAATCGTCACGATCAGGTAGACGACACCGACACCGACACAGGCCTTGCGGGCCCTGTCGGCTACGCGGCTTGCTGCGAGCAGCACGATGCCGGTCAGCAGCATCAGCAGTCCGCTCCAGCCGTTCACGTCCATGAACAGCAACTTGTCAGTGACGATCGCCTCGCCGGTGCTGAAGTCCGCATTCACGATCAACGCCAGAACTCCGACAACAGTGAGGATCACGCCCGCGACAAGTGCGAACATCTGGGCGATTGAACCGTGGGCAATACCCGCGCCTACTTCTCGCAAGTTGTGCCCCTTCATTCCATGTGCTTCCACCGTAACCACCCTCTTTCGAATTCGACGGTGAATGTATCCGGCGACCCAGGATGGGCCTCCAGTGATATTTACCCCACTGGCACCGTCCAGGTAACCGTTTTGCAAAGGGGCCTGCGTTGATGTTGGTCGAGACTGGTGTTCCAGATCTGACCGTTGGCCTTGTTCGCGCGGACAATCCGTCGATCATGACGCTCGACGGAACCAACACCTGGATCGTCGGCATTGGCGGAGCGAGCTGGGTGATCGATCCCGGACCCGATGATCCGACGCATCTCGAAGCCGTCGCGGCAGCGGCCCGCGAGCTTGGCGAACCAGGCGCGGTGCTGCTGACGCACGATCATCTCGATCACAGCGCCGGCCTTGACTCGATGGCCGAACTGCTCGGCGGCGTGCCAGTACTTCGCCATGGAGACGACTTCTCTGCCGTCCCTCTCGAGGTCACGTTCACGCCCGGCCACGCGGCAGATCATCTTGTCTTTCACTTCGGCAAGGACCAGTGCCGCGCTCTCTTCAGCGGCGACCTGATCCTCGGCCAATCCTCGACGATCGTCCCGCCCGGCGGCGGCACGCTGATCGCCTATCTCGAGTCGCTCGCCAGGGTCGCGGCAATCGCTCCCGACATCATCCTGCCCGGTCACGGCGAACCGATCGAAGATGCGCTCGCTGCGGTCGAAGCCCAGCGCGAGCATCGTCTGCAGCGCGAGCGCGACCTCGTGGCTGCGCTCGAAGACGGCCTCTACGACCGCGAAGGGTTGCTCGATCGAGTTTGGAGCGACGTCGGTCCTGAGCTACGAATCGCCGCCCACGTGACGATGCAGACCAACCTGGAGAAGCTCGATCTGGAGGGGCGCCTGCCGGCGGACTTCGAGAGTGAAGGTCGCAAGCGCTGGCAGCACCGCTATCTGCCCGACTGGGCTACCTGAAGGGCGGCGTCGCCTTGAACTCACGTTCGATCAGCGCGGCGGCCGGCTTGGGCGAGCCATCGGCTTCGAAGAGTCCCTTGCGTGAGAACGGCGGAGTCGGGTCTGGGTTTCCGCCGGTCCAGCCCGGGCGCACCCAGTAGTCACGCAGGGCCCAGGCGAACAGGCCGTTCAGGTACTGAATGTTGCGCAGGATGTTCAGCTGTTGCGTGAAGAAGTTGGTCTGGAACTCGTACGTGCCGAGCTCGTCGGGGCTGCCACTTCGATTGGCTTCGGCGCCGAACTCGGTGATGAAGAGTGCCTGCTTGGAGTAGATCCTGCGCAGGTAATCCAGGTAGGGGCGCAATCCAGAAACCTTCAGTGTTGATCCGAGTTGGCCGGGGTACCAGCCGAAGTACTCGTTGATGCCGAGGATGTCCATGCGGCGATACGCCGGGTGCTGTAGCTCGTCCTCCGGTGACGAGGCGTAGTCGGCGCTGATCAGCGCCTGTGGGTCGAGCTTCTTGATCTCCTTGATCTGCTTGACGAACATCTCGTCAAGGTATTTGGTGTCTGAGGGCACGGCCTCGTTGCTGAGGTTCCAGGTCAGCACCGACGAGTACTTGCGGTACTGCGCGACCATCTCTTTGGTCAGCTTGACGACCTGCCTCGGGTACGCCTTGGTGCGGAGCTGCGCATTGCGCGGGCGGAAATTCTGGATCTGGGACCACACGAGCACGCCGTTCTTGTCGGCCCACTCCATCTGCTGCGGCGCCATCGGGTAGTGGGTGCGGATCACGTTCACGCCGAGCTTCTTGAACAGGACATTGTTTGCAGCGCGCTGTGCCGGAGACAAGGCCGCGCCGGTCGCAACATCAGATTCGTGAAAGCTCACTCCGCGCAGTCTCGTCTTGAGACCGTTCATCGTGAGGATGCCTTTGCTCGAAACATCAAACTTTCGGATTCCGGCCTTCGAAGTGAAGGTCACACCGGGGCCGGAGACCTTCACGTCGTACAGCTTGGGCGAGAGTGGCGACCAAAGCTTTGGCTTGCCGACGCGCGCGGTTCCGAAAACCTGCGCGCTGCTGCCGGCCTTCATCAACGTCCTGCGGAACCTCACCGTTGACCCCCCGAAGCGGCCGCGCAACTGGATGCGCGACCTGCGGCCGAGGTTTTTCACGGTTGCGATCACAACTATGCGCGCGGAACCCTTGGCCCTCCCCTTTGAGGCGGTGAAGTAGGAACGCGTTGACACATCGGAAACGTCAACACGGGAAACGCGGCGCAGAACAACTTCGCGCAGCAGGCCGCCGAAGTTCCACCATCCACCGGTCAGCTGGTCGATGCGCTCCTCGACCGATGGCACCGACGTGACCGAGAGGCGACTGTCGATGCGTACAACGAGTGTGTTCACTCCACTCCTGATGCTGGATGCGGGGACCTCAAACGGGATGTTGCCGCCGACGTGCTGGCCGATCTTGCGTCCGTTGAGATAGACATCTGCACGCAGGTTGGCACTGTTGAACTGGAGGATCCAGTTGGCGCCACCAGGCGCCGCCGGACGATTGAAATGGGTCGCGTACCAGGCGATGCTGCCCGTGTAGCTGGCCTCGGAGGCATCGCCAGCGTTGAAGGCGTTCGGGATCGTGATTTTCTTCCAGGACGCGAAGTTCTTCAATGACTGGTAACGGGCCGCGTTGCCGATGTTGGTCGGGTCTGCCTTGAGGAACCAGGTTCCGTCGAGTGTGAAGCGGTTCGTCTGGCCGTAGCTGAAAGGTGCACCCTTGCGCGGTTTGTCTGCGGCCATGGCGGGGCCGGCCGTGAGCGTGAGCAGCATTCCGGATACGAGTGCGGCCGCCAGAGCGACCGTGCGGAGATCATTTTTCGCGGGGAAAAGGTGCACCAAGTTGAAGAACACCCTAATGGCATGGCTTGTTGCGATCTTCCATCGACACATTCCCTGCAGAATGTGCATAGAGTGGCCCGATGGAATCGCGCGCCGTGAGGGGGACAGACGTTGCGAGCGAGCAGGCCGAAGTTCTGGCCGGCACGCGTGATCGGACCCTCGCTCTTATCGCGGGGCTGGACGACGCGGATCTTGCGCGCGTCGTGGACCCGCTGCTTTCCCCGCTGCTCTGGGATCTGGGGCACATCGCCAACTTCGAGCAGCGTTGGCTGCTCGGCAGCGACGACAGTGCGCTCGACGGCGTCTACAACCCTTTCGCGCACCCACGCGCCGGGCGCGGCGAGCTGGATGTACTGAGCAGCGACGACTGCTTCACCTACATGGGCGCCGTGCGCGAGCAGGTGCTCCAGCGGATCGACTCGCTCGACCCGTTCTTTCTTGAGCTCGTGATTCAGCACGAGCAACAGCACAACGAGACCATGCTCCAGCTGTTGCGCCAGATGGAGGGCTACACGCCACCGCCTGTGCTCGCAGATGAATACCTCGCGCCGCCGTCAGGCAAACAGCACATACGGCTTCGCGAGGCAGCTTCACGCGCCTACCGCCCGATGTCACGGAGCAAGGACATGATCGCCTTCCCGGCCGGCACCTACCGGATCGGCACCGAGCCGGGCGCGCGCACGCTGATCTACGACAACGAACTGAACGCCCACGATCGCGACATCGAGGCATTTGAGATAGCCACGCGCCCGGTCACCAACGGAGACTTCGCTGAGTGGATCGAGTTCGGTGGCTACAAGAAGCCCGAGTGGTGGACGCCCGAGGGCTGGGAGTGGCTCGCCGAACAAGGCGATGATTTCGATGCCGCGCCGCTCGGCTGGAAGCGCAGCCGGAAAGGTTGGATCACGACCGACTTCGGAGCAAACGATCCAATCGACCTTTCGGCACCGGTCTGCCACGTGAACTGGCACGAAGCCTGCGCTTACGCGCGAGCGCACGGCGCTCGCCTGCCCACGGAGTTCGAATGGGAGGTCGCCGCTTCATATGACCCGCGCGTCGGCGCATCCGGCGACCGCCGCACATATGCCTGGGGCGACAGCGCCTGGGTTTCGGGCGCGGCCAACCTGGATCATCTGGCCTTTGGCGCGCGCCCGGTCGGAAGCGCAGATCATGGTTTTGCTCCGATCGACATGCTCGGTCAGGTCTGGGAGTGGACGAGTTCAGAGTTCGCGCCGTATCCAGGATTCACGCCGTTCGCATACGAGCAGTACTCCGAGCCGTTTTTTCATGGCGGCTACCGGGTACTACGAGGAGGATCGTGGGCAACCCGCGCCCGCACCGTCACGAACACATTTCGCAACTGGGATCTGCCGATGAGACGGCAGATTTTCTCTGGATTCCGCCTCGCAAGGAGCGCCGCTTGAACCCGATCGCCGAACAAATCGAGGAACTCGAATTCGCGAGCGTACTTCCGGACGTGCGCCTGGACATATACCGCGGCGAGGAGTGGATTACATCTTTCGCCAATGACGTGCGCCGCGGACTCAGCGCGACAACCCGCTTCCTGCCGCCGAAGTACTTCTACGACGCCAAGGGTTCGGAGCTGTTTGACCAGATCTGCGAGTTGCCCGAGTACTACCCGACGCGTACCGAAGAAGCGATCCTCGAGGCACGTGGTGCGGACATCGTGGACACGGCCGGCGCGACGGCGCTGGTAGAGCTTGGCTCAGGCTCATCGCTCAAGACTGAGCACCTGTTGCGGCCATTGCTCGCGAGCATGGGCGAATCTCTGTACGTGCCGATCGAGTTCTCTGAGTCGGCTGTACGCGAGGCGTCGGTGCGGCTCGTTGGCGAGTACCCGGGGCTGCGCGTTCATGGTGTCATTGGCGACTTCGAGAAGCACCTCGGAGGATTGCCACATGCCGATGCTCGCCTGTTCGCATTTCTCGGCGGAACGATTGGAAACTTCACGCCCGATGAGATGCTCTTTTTCCTGAAGCGCATGGCCTTCCTCGCCGAGCCTGACGACTCTCTGCTCGTCGGAATCGACCTTGTGAAGGACAAGAACGAACTCGAGGTCGCATACAACGACGCATCTGGCGTAACTGCGGAGTTCAACAAGAACGTGCTGTCTTCGATCAACACGAGCCTCGCCGGCAACTTTGACCTCGATGCCTGGGAGCACGTCGCATTCTTCGACGAGCAGAACCAATGGATCGAAATGCGCCTTCGCGCAACGCGCAATCAGGTTGTGCGCATCGCAGCCATCGACCTCACGCTTGATTTCATCGCTGGCGAGGAGATCCGCACGGAGATCAGCCGCAAGTTCACACGCGACGGTTTCACTGCTGCGCTTGAAGAGGCCGGGCTTGATTTGAAGGACTGGTACACCGACGATGAGGAGCGATTCGCGCTCGCGCTCGCGACACCGCCGACTCAGTGAGCGGGCCTAAGTGGCCTGTTCATAACCCGGATCGCCGGGCAGCAGAATCTCAAAACCCTCGTCGCTTGCGGCTACGCGGGGGAGGACCGTCTCGACGGGGATATCGGCGTGAGCATCAAGCGCGTCCTGGGCCGTCTCAAAGTGCGCGATCTTCTCGACCTGCCTGATCGTCGGGAAGTGGAGGTCGGCTTCGTCTTTTACAAACAGGTGTAGCGCCTTGGCTGGGGTCCACCATTCGGCTCTGTCCACCTCGCGACGGTCCGGGGCGGGCTCTGCGCCTGCGGGCGCA
The DNA here is from genome assembly GCA_016185345.1 of Solirubrobacterales bacterium. Lineage (GTDB taxonomy): Bacteria > Actinomycetota > Thermoleophilia > Solirubrobacterales > JACPNS01 > JACPNS01. The sequence continues at coordinate 28,537 of JACPNS010000021.1, forward strand.
GCGGCAAGGTAGAAGCGCGTGTCGAATCGCATCGGCGCCATCTCGGGCGTGATCCAGCGGCTGAACGGCACCAGCGTTTCGGGCTCCTCGAGCTTGATCTTCGCCTCTTCAAAGGTTTCGCGCGCGCCAGCAATTTTCCAGGCTAGGTCCACGTCGGGATCGCCGTCTGATGCGATCAGCGTGCCGCCCGGAAATACCCACGCGCCGCCCATGAATTTCAGCGACATGGAGCGCTGAACGAAAAGGATCTCGATTCCGTCGTCCCCGTCGCGAAGGACGAGGACGGAAGCGGCTGCACGCGGTTCGACTGGCATCAGACCTTCACTTTCGCCCTGCTTACGGTGGGTTCCTGTCGCGACGATGCATCTGCCGAGACTTCGGCGATCGATTCGCCGACGATGTCGATCAGGCGACGCAACTCTGGTTCACTGATTGCGAGCGGCGGCATCAGCACGACGGTGTCGCCGAGCGGGCGGATGATTGCGCCGCGCCGACGCGCGGCGAGCGTGACCTGGTGGCCGGCCCGCGTCTCTGCCGGGAATCCATCGAGCTCGATTCCGACCATCAGGCCGCGGCGTCGAATTTCCTTTACTCGCGGCAGCGCGGCGATCGGTTCAAGTAGACCGATGATCGACACACAGAGGTCGGCGACGTGATCCATCGTCTGTTCCTGCTCAAACACGTCAAGTGTTGCGAGGCCGGCCGCGCATGCCAGCGGGTTGCCGGTGTAGGTGTGACCGTGGAAGAAGGTCTTCTGCTCGGCGTGGTCGCCGAGGAAGCTCGAATAGATGATCTCGGTGGTCAAGGTTGCCGCCAGCGGCAGGTAGCCGCCCGTGATGCCTTTGGCGATGCACATGATGTCTGGCTCGACCGTCTCCTGCTGGCAGGCGAACATCGTGCCGGTGCGGCCAAAACCGGTGGCCACTTCATCGAGGATCAGCAGCACGCCGTACTTGTCGCAGAGCTCGCGAGCCTTGCGCAGGAAGCCATTGGGATGCATGATCATCCCGGCTGCGCCCTGCACCAGCGGCTCCATGATCAATGCCGCAAGCTCACGGCCGTGCTGCTCGAAGTTGCGCTCAAGCTCTTCGAAGTCGCCGGAGGCAGTCTTGATCGTGTCAAAGAGCAGTGGTCCGTAAGTGGCGTGGAAGAGGTCGATGCCGCCGGCAGACACCGCGCCGATCGTGTCGCCGTGGTAGGCGTCGCGCAACGACATGAAGCGCGTGCGCTGCGCCTGGCCGCACTGCTGGAAGTGCTGAAAGGCGATCTTCAGCGCTATCTCGGTGGCGGTCGATCCGCTGTCTGAGTAGAACACGCGCGTGAGGCGTTCCGGCGCGATCTCGATCAGGCGCTCGGCCAGCTGAATTCCCGGCTCATGCGAGAGACCGAGCATCGTGGTGTGTGCGACCTTCCCGAGCTGGTCGCGCACTGCCTTGTCGATCTTTGGGTGCTGGTGTCCGTGGACGTTGCACCAGAGCGACGAGACGCCGTCGATGTAGACGCGGCCCTCCACGTCGGTCAGCGTGCAGCCGTTGGCCGACCGGATGATCGGGGCGTCCTCGGACAACCAGCCCTGCTGCTGCGTGAACGGGTGCCAGATGTAGCGCCGGTCCAGCTCAGCAAGGTCACCTCTTGTCATGGCGTTGATCCTAGGCAATCAAATGTGCTTGGTCAGCCAACGTTCGATCGGCAGATCAGAGGCGTCTTCCGCGAGTCGCTCAGGCGAGGTGATCGGCAGCGTCGCGACGTCCACGCGGAGTAGTCGAGCAAGCGTCTCGAGGTTGGAAAACTCGATCGCTGATGGGTGCTCGGGCCAGCCCGAGATCACCACGGCGGCTACGAAAATGCCCTCCGCCTCGAGTCGATCGACCGTCAGTCGCGTGTCGCTGATCGTACCGAGTCCGGGGTGCGTCGCGACGATCGTTGGGAGGCCGACCGTCCTGGCGAAGTCGAGCACGCTGAGTTCCGGCTCGTCAGCGAGCGGCACCATCAGGCCGCCAACGCCTTCGCAGATGACCACGTCTGACCCGGCCGAAGAGATCTCGAACGCCGTGACCAGCGCGCCGAGCGTGATTTTCACGCCCGCATCGCGCGCGGCCAGATGCGGAGAGACTGGCGGACCGAAGGTGAAGGGGGAGACGTCCTCAGGTGCCTGCCAGCCAGTGGCGGCGGCGAGCAACTCGTGATCGGGAGGCCATCCTGGTGTGAGTTCATCCAATCCGCTCACCGCCGGCTTGAACGCTGAGACCTTCTCGCCTCGCGCGGTCAACGCCGCGACGATCGAGGCTGCAACGACAGACTTACCGACACCAGTGCCGGTGCCGGTGACAAACAGGCCCGACATGTGGCTAAGCGACTGCGAGTTCGTTCGAGTCTTCGTCGAAGACTCGCTTGCCACGTGAGACGTTCGCGCTTTGTCGCGGACCGAACTCGCCGGGCATGCGCTCGCCCGGAGTGAAGCCGACGGAGATCGCGGCCTTGGCAAGCACGTGCGCCGCGGCCGTCAATTCGTCTGGCTTGTGGGAGCTCATCACGGCTGCGCGGATGCGGCTCATGCCGTCGGGCACGGTCGGCGGGCGGATCGCCTGGGCGAACACCCCACGCTCAAGGGCCTCCTGGGACATCATCATTGCGAGCTCCGGGTCACCGATCACCAGCGGCACGATGTGCGGCGCGCTGTTGCTTGCGTTTTCGGCGACGTCGAAGCCGCGGCGCGCGAGCTCGCGGCGGAAGAGTTCTGCGTTCTGGCGCAGGCGCGTGACGCGGCGGGGTTGCTCGATCAGAATCTCGAGCGCCTCTGCTGCTGCCGCTACGACTGGCGGCGCGGGCGCGGTGCTGTAGATGAAGCTTCGTGCAGAGTTGACGAGGTAGCGGGCGACCTGCGTATCGCAGGCGACGAAAGCGCCGTATGCGCCTAGCGCCTTGCTCAACGTCCCGACGATCAAGTCGACGTCGCTGGTCAGGCCGAGCGCCGCAACTGCGCCGCGACCCTCGGATCCGATCGTTCCGGTGGCGTGGGCCTCGTCGACCATCACGCGGACGTCGTTGTCGCGCGCGAGTTTGGCAATGCCCTCGAGCGGGGCGATATCGCCGTCCATGCTGAAGACGCTGTCGGTGACGATCAGGCTTGCGCGGCCGCCGTTCTGACGCAGGCCCCAGGCGAGATGCTCGAGGTCGCCATGGTCGTATACAAATGTCTCGGCACGCGAGAGGCGGCAGCCGTCGACGATCGAGGCGTGGTTGAACTCATCGGAAAAGATCACCTCGCCGGCCTGGGTGAGCGCGGGGATGATGCCCGCGTTGGCCATGTAGCCGCTGCCGAAGAGCAAGGCTGCGTCGGTGCCTTTGAACTCCGCAAGGCGCGATTCGAGCCTGCGGTGGATTGTCATGTTTCCGCTGATCAACCGCGATCCACTGGAGCCAACGCCCCAACGACGAGCGGCATCAGCGGCTGCTTCACGGACCCGGGGGTGGTCCGCAAGGCCTAGATAGTTGTTTGAACACATCAGCAGCACGGGCTTGCCGTCGAGCAGAACGCGCGCGCCCTGCGGACCGGAAATCAACCGCATGCGGCGATAGAGACCCTGGTCTTCAAGGGCATTTAGATGCTGTTCCAGATCAGTCAAGTTCCGTTCCCCACTGATTGGGCGGGAGGCCCGCTCAATTGACCCAACGATAGGCGGTTCCTCGGACGGTTGAAGCCGCACGGGGAGCGGGATTGACTGACCCGCGAGTTACGTGCCCGTCCACTCGGGAGGACGCTTCTCGGCGAAGGCGCGAACTCCCTCGTGAAAGTCGTCGCTCAGGAAGCACTCGCGACGCAACCGGATCAACTCGTCGCGTTCGGCCGGATCGATCGGGGCGTGAGCGAGAAGCGTGTTGATCACTCGCTTGTTGCCCGCAAGCGAGAGCGGTGCATTGGCTGCAATCGACTCGGCCATCACGACTGCATCAGGACTGACTGCCTCCGCCTGACGCACATAGTTGACGAGCCCCCATTTGAGCGCGCGGTCGGCGCTGATGTTCTGCGCCGTGAAGAACAGCTCACGCGTGCGCGCAGGGCCGATCGTCTGAATGAACTTGTCGAGACCGTCATAGCTGTACACCAGGCCCAGCTTGGCGGGAGGCATTCCGAGCTTCGCGCCCTCGGCGCAGATCCGGATGTCGCAGGAGAGCGCAAGCTCCAGCCCGCCGCCGATCGTGTGGCCGTTCAAAGCGCCGATCGTCGGAAACGGAAACTCGGTGAGCGCGGTGATGGCTTCTGTGAACGGGTGAGCGACCAACTTCTCGGCCTCTTCGGCGAAGCGCTCCTCGGGCAGTCCGCCGATGTCGTAGCCGGCGCTGAACACGTTGCCGGTGCCGGTGACGATCAGGCAGCGCGCCTCGATCGTCGGGACGAACTCGGCGATCGCATCAAGGATCTCCTGGTCGAGCGCGCCGCGCTTGTTCGGGTTGTCGATCCGCAGGCGGGCGACGTGGGGCAGCGGCTCGTCGTAGATCAGCTTGCCGCTGGCGAGCTCGCGCTTGTTCTGGCCCTCGGGATCAAACGACATGATCCGAGAGTAATTGACTCGATAGTTACTCGAGGACTACGAGAACATCGCCTTCATGGACCGACTGGCCCTCGGCGCACTTGATCTCCTTGACCACGCCGTCGTCCTCTGCCTCGACCGGCATTTCCATCTTCATCGACTCGAGGATCACGACCGTGTCGCCCTCTTCAATGCTGTCGCCGGGCTTGACTTCGATCTTCCAGACCGTGCCGGTGATGTGTGCCTCAATGTCGCTCATATTGCCTCTTGCTCGGGGTGGTTATGCGTCGTCGTAGCTGCCTGACAACATACCGAGCTACATGGCGGACCGACCAACCACGGTGGGGCACGTAATCGTTGCCGCGCTCAACGAAGCAGATCGCATCGCCGACACCGTCGCCGCACTGCATGAGGCCTTTCCCGGAACGACCGTTGTCGTTGCCAATGATGGTTCGACCGATGACACCGGCGCGGTCGCGGCGGCGGCTGGCGCGACCGTCGTTGGCAGCGCGACGCACCTCGGAAAGGGCGGCGCTGCGTCGCTGGCCGCCGCGCAGGTTCTGAAAGACGGACCGCCATCAGAAGACGCCGTCGTGCTGCTGGCCGACGCCGACCTCGCGCGGTCGGCCTCAAAACTCATGCCGCTCGCGGATGCCGTCGCCTCGGGCGAAGCCGATCTGACCGTCGCGATGTTTGCCAGTCGCGTCGGCGGCGGATTCGGCCTTGCGCTCGATTTTGCCCACCGAGCAATCAAGAAGCGCTGCGGGCTCGACACCCAGGCGCCGATCTCCGGGCAGCGCGCGCTGAGCTACTCGGCGCTTGAGGCCGTGACGCCTTTTCACGCGGCATTCGGTATGGAGATAGGTATGACGATCGATGCCGTTCGTGCCGGCCTGCGCCTGAAGGAGATCGAGCTCGATCTCTCGCACCGCGCAACCGGAAAATCGCTGCGCGGGTTCATCCACCGCGGCAGGCAGCTGAAGGATTTCCTGGCTGTGTACCGGGCGACGAAATGATCCTCGCGCTCGACGAGGGCACCACCGGCAGCAAGGCATTGCTGCTCGGCGACGACGGACGGATCGTCGCCACGCGCCAGCACGAGTTCACGCAGCACTTTCCGCATCCAGGTTGGGTCGAGCACGACGCCAACGAGATCTGGCAGGTGACAAGCGGAGTGGCGGCCGAGGTACTCGCCGCCGCGGGTGCTCGCGCGACTGACCTCAAAGGTGTGGGTATCACCAACCAACGCGAGACCACCGTCGTCTGGGATCGCGCCACCGGGGAGCCGCTGCACAACGCGATCGTCTGGCAGGACCGCCGCACGGCCGATCGCTGCCGTGAGCTTGTCGAGGCCGGACACCTACCGATCGTGCGCGAGCAGACAGGCCTCACGATCGACCCGTATTTCTCGGCAACGAAGATCGAGTGGCTGCTTCAGAACGTCGAAGGCCTCGCCGCGCGCCCGGCCGCCGAGGTCTGCTTCGGCACGATCGATTCCTGGCTTGCCTTCAAGCTCACGGGTCGCCACGTCACCGACTACTCCAACGCCGCGCGCACGATGCTCTTTGACATCAACAAGCTCGCGTGGTCGATCGAGCTGTGCGAGATCTTTGGCGTCGATCCTGATTCGCTCCCCGAGGTCCTGCCTTCGCTCGGGCTCTTCGGTGAGACGGACCCGGGATTGTTCGGCGGCGCCTCGATTCCGCTTGCCGGTATGGCCGGCGATCAGCAGGCGGCGCTGTTTGGACAGGCTTGCTTTGCGCCGGGGAAGGCCAAGAACACTTACGGCACGGGCAGCTTCGTTCTGTTGAACGTGGGCGATGAGGCGCCCGCACCTGCTGATGGCCTGGTAGGAACGCTCGCGTGGGGAACTTCCGACACGGCGACCTATGCGTACGAGGCGAGCGTCTTCGTATCTGGCGCGGCAGTGCAGTGGCTGCGCGATGGACTGGGCCTGCTGCCCAACGCCGCCGAGACCGAAACGCTCGCGCGATCACTGGACTCCAACGATGGCGTCTACTTCGTGCCCGCCCTGACTGGCCTTGGCTCGCCCTACTGGGATCCAGACGCTCGTGGGGCGATCATGGGCCTGACTCGCGGCACGACCCGCGCGCACCTCGCTCGATCGGCGCTCGAGGCAATGGCCTACCAAACCGTTGACGCAGTTCGGGCGATGGAGGCGGCCTCCGGCCTGCCTTTGGGCGAACTGCACGCCGACGGCGGCGCCGTCGCCAATCACTGGCTGATGCAATTTCAGGCCGACGTCTTGGGCGCGCCCGTCGTCGTGCCGGAGATCACCGAGACCACTGGGTTTGGCGCGGGCATGATGGCCGGCATCACCACCGGAAGCTGGACGGCCGCTGAAGTCGAGACCCTCTGGCGCGAAGAATTCCGCTTCGAACCGCAGATGTCAGAATCGACGCGCGCGGCTCTGCTCGATGAGTGGGCCGCGACGGTTCAAAGCGTGCGCGAGCGCGGCGACACGAATGATTGATCGAGAGGTGGTGGTGACATGGCAATGAAGGAGCAGGTCTACGTCGACGAGCGCGACGCCTCGGGCATGGAGGTCTACCACCGGCGCGTGCGCGAGAACAAGCCGAGTGCGATGTACGACCTCGTGCGCGTGCTGATGACCAGCAGCTACGGCATGCTCGACCGCGTGGCGGCGATCGACGTCGAGAACGTCCCGCACGCCGACGGCACAATCTTCGTGCCCAATCACTTCAGCTTCATCGACCACTTCTTCACCGGCATCCATCTGCGCCGCAAGCTCCAGTTCATGGCCAAGTCGCAGCTCTTCAAGCCGCCGCTTGATTTTGTTTACTCGCACGGTGGCGTCTTCCCCGTGATGCGCGGGAAGGGCGACAACGAGACCTTCATCACTGCACAGGCGATTCTCGATCGCGGCGGAGTGGTGCAGATGTACGCCGAGGGCGGACGCTCCCGCGACTACTACCCGACCGTCGCCAAGCGCGGCGCGGGGCAACTCGCGCTGACCAGCGGCGCGCCGGTCGTCCCTGTGGCGATCTACGGCTCGCAGTTCCTTCGTGACGTCAAGAAGCACTGGTTCCCAAAGGTCGTCGTGAGCTACGGACGGCCGGTTCAGTTCACGCAGGTGGCCGAGCCGACCAAGGAGCAGGCGCAGGCCGCCTCCGAGGAGATCTTTCACCGGGTGCTGGAAATGTGGTGGGGGATGGACGCCGAGTTCGAACCCAAGTGGCGCCAGAACGAGCGCGCCAGGACCGGCGAGGTCCCCCGCCGCACCTCCCCCGGGTCCTGATGCGTGCCCTGGACAAGGAGCGCGCCTAGTAGGACTCCTCGAGCGACGCGAAGAAGTCTGCGTCGTGGCCCGGGATGATCAGGGCGCTCGGGGTCATCTGTTTATATGCGCGAATCTCGCGGACTGACCGCTTGTAGTTGTGCTCGTCGGCCAGGATCAGCGGAAGGTCGCCGGTGCTCAAGGCTCGCTGCGAGTAGACCGCGTCACCCGCAATCAGGCACTCGCGATCCTTCAGCTTGACGACCACGGACATGTGGCCGCTCGTGTGACCAGGAGTGGATACGAGCACCACCGTCTGGTCACCGAAGAGATCGACCGATCGCCCGAACGATGCGAAGGAATTCACTTCGGCGGCTTCAAAGTCGACCAGTCGAATGTCGTGGCCGAGGTCGAACTGCTTGCGGATGTAGCCGCGTGCCAGCGCCTTGCCGGCATGCGCGCTGCGCCACTCCTTCTTGTTGACGACGACCACGGCATCCTCGACCTCGTTCAGCGATCCTGCGTGGTCGAAATGTAGGTGGGTCATGACGACCACGTCGATCCCGCCGCGCGAAATCCCGAGCGCTCGCAAGCGCGCCGGGAGCGGCTGCTCCTCGGTGGCGCGATTGACATACATGCGTGAAGCGACCGGGCCGAGCGCCGCCTTTGGATCATGCGCGGTCGCAGCGGGCAACCCAGTGTCGATCAAGATCCGCCCGGCCTTCGGGTGCTCAAGCAAGAAGATCGGGCAGGGCGTCCAGTGGTCGAACCTCCTCCGGGCCCCACGCCACAAAGCCCGCGGATAGGCAAGCGGTTCGTCAATGCGATGAAGAAAGCCGCGCGGAACACCTGACTCGCCGGTAGAGAAGGGCCTGAGAGTGACGAACGCACCCGCAGATCCTCCGGGCAGCGGCGTACGCAACACTGGTGTGTCGATCTCCGCCATTGCCGAAATCTACGCCCCCGACCGGAGGGCAAGAAAAAGGCCCTCCCGCGTAAGCGAGAGGGCCCGATTCAGATCAGTCATTTCGCGGTACTAGAACGCCATGCCGCCGAACATGCCGCCCGTGATGTTGAGCACCTGGCCGTGCACGTAGTTGCTGTGCGGGCTCGCCAGGAAGAAGATCGGCGCTGCCGCCTCTTCCGGAGTTGCCGGGCGACCGAGCGGAATCAGCATGTTCGCCATCTGGCGCATCTGTTCCGGGATGCCGAGCTGGATGGACTCGCCGTCCTTTTCGATCGTCTCTGCATTCTCCTTGGCGGCCGTGAGGCGCGTCTCGACGAAGCCGAAGGCGACGGCGTTGACGTTGACCTTGAACTGACCCCACTCCTTGGCGACGGTCTTGGTCAGACCGACGACAGCGAGCTTGCCCGAGCTGTAGTTGGCCTGGCCGGCGTTGCCGAACATTCCCGAGGTCGATGACACGTTGACGATCTTGCGGAAGACTTCCTTGCCCTCTGCGCGCTCGGCCTTGGCCGGCTCGCGGAAGTACGGGGCCGCTTCGCGGATCATCTGGAACGGAGCCTTGACGTGGACGTTGAGCATTGCGTCCCACTGCTCGTCGGTGATCTTGTGCACCGGGGCGTCCCAGGTGTATCCGGCATTGTTGATCAGGATGTCGATCTGACCGAACTCGTCGATCGTCTTCTTGACGATTGCGGCGGGGATCCCGTCGGCAGTGATGTCGCCGCCGATCGAGACGGTGTTTCCGGCGATGTCGCCCGCGGCCTGCTCGGCGATGTCGCCGTCGAGGTCGGTGATGACAACGTTGGCGCCAGAGCCTGCGAGCAGCTCTGCGGTGGAACGGCCGATGCCACGGGCCGAGCCGGTGACGATGGCGGTCTTGCCCTCAAGCAGACCGGGAATGACGAGGTCACTCATGGTGAATTGGATCTCTTTCTTGGTGGGATGGAGGTATTACGAAAAGGTCTTGATTTCTGCGCGCGAGCTTAGAAGCCGTAGCTCCGACCGATGACGTCGAGCATCACTTCATCAGTACCGGCGCCGATGCGGTTCAAGCGCATGTCACGCCAGGCCCGCTCGATCCCGTACTCCTTCATGTAGCCCCAGCCGCCGTGAATCTGCAGGCACTCGTCGGTGATCTCGCAGCCGATCTGCGAGGAGAAGAGCTTGGCCTGTGAGATTTCGCGCACCGGGTACTCGCCGCGGTCAACAAGCCACGCGGTGTAGTAGTTCAGCTGGCGTGCGGCCTCGAGCTTCGTGCTCATCGCGGCGATCTTGTGACGGATCGCCTGGAACTTGCCGATCGGGCGGCCGAAAGCCTGGCGCTCTTTCGCGTATTCCATTGTCTGGTCAAGCACACGCTGCGCGCCGGCAACGCAAGCACAGGCGGCAACCATGCGCTCGCTCTGCAGCTCCCACATGATGTTGTAGAAACCTTTGCCTTCCTCGCCGAGCATGTTCGCTGCGGGAACGCGCATGTCGGTGAATGAAAGCTCCGCGGTGTCAGAGGCGTGCATGCCGAGCTTCTCGAGCCGACGCGAGATCCCGTAGCCCGGAGTGTCGGTGTCAACGACAAACAGCGTGAAGCCTTCGAAGCCCTTGGTGTCGTCGGTCTTGGTGACGAGCACGATCGCATCTGCACGCAGACCGTTGGTGATGAAGACCTTCGAGCCGTTGATCACGTAATCGTCGCCGTCCCGCACGGCGCGTGTCTTGATCGCGGCCACGTCGGATCCGGCGTCGGGCTCTGTGATGCCCAGCGCGAGGATGATGTCGCCGGCGATCGCGCCCTTCAAGTACTTCTGCTTGATCTCTTCGCTGCCGAATTTGGCGATCGGCGGCATCGCCATGTCGGTCTGGACCGCAATTCCCATGTTCAACCCGCCGCTGTTCGAGTAAGCCATCGCCTCAGCCCGCACGACCGAGGTGAAGTAGTCGCCGCCCTGTCCGCCGTACTCCTCGGGCTGGGTGAGGCCGAGGAAACCAAGGTCTCCCATGCGCTTGATCACCGAGTCTGGGAACGTGGTTTCTTCCCACTCTTCTGCATTGGGGGCGAGCTCTGTCTTGGCAAACCGCTCGATCGTTTCGCGCAACTGCTCGTGCTCGTCGTTGAAGATGAAGTGCCGCGTGTTGGCGGCGAAGTCAGGCTTGATCGTTGCTGATTCCATCGTTGATCCTCCGCAGGGTCGGGCTCGGTGAAAGTGGAAAGTAAGAAGTCCTAGTTCTTACTTTATCCGAAGCGCACTGAAACCTGCGGCCGATTCCGCGTTTAGTCTCGCCGGGACGTGAAAGCAAACTTTGCAGAATGGCGCAGTGACGCCGGCGCCTGGCTGCGCGAGCGCGGGCTGGAAATTTGGATCATCACCGGCATCTGGGCCATCCTGACGGTGATCATCTACCTGCTCGCGACCGGTCACGAGTCTCCGCGTAGGTACCAGGACGAATTCCTCTTCTGGGCGCTGGCAAAGAACTGGGCTGGCGGCGACGGCTTGACCTGGCGTGGCACAGGTCTGCAGATGCGCAGTGCGCTCTATCCGATTCTTCTCGCGCCCGCTTTCTGGTTCGCCAACTCCGTACCTGGTCAGTACACCGGGGTGCATCTGATCAGCTCAATGATGATCGTCGCCACGATTTTCCCGGCGTATCTGATGGGTCGCCTGTACATGGACCGCTGGCGCGCGCTGGTTGTGGCGCTGCTGGTCGTTTCCGTTCCGGCGATGAACTACGCCGGGGTCATCGGAACCGAGAACCTCGGCTATCTGCTCTTCACAGCGGCCTGCGGCGGGATCCTGCTTTCGCTGGCTCGTCCGAGACCGAGAAATACGCTGCTCGCCTTCGCGCTGGTGCTCGCCGCGATGCTGTCTCGAACGCAGTTCATCGTTCTGTTGCCGATCTTCACTGGCACGTTGCTCATGGCCGCCGTAATGGGCCCCCCGGGCAATCGCGTGGACTACCTGAAAGAGCGGCGCTCGGTCTGGACGACGCTGGTAGCGCTGGCTGCGCTCGGCGGGCTGTTCATATTGGTGCAGGGAAAGGGCGCCTTCGGTCTCTACGGCGGAGTGTTCGAAGGCATCCCTCTCGAGTTCTCCGCGTTGTGGTTCTGGGTGAAGGCATTCACCGCGGATGTCTACCTGCTCAGCGCGATAGTCCCCGTGATCGCGACGCTTGCGATGTTTGGCCGCGCCGAAAACCGACGCGATCCCTTGATCGGCGCGCTGCTCGCTCTGGCGGTGATCGCCTCGATCGTCTTCATCGCGCAGATCTCCTGGTTCTCGGCCACCAATCCGTACCAGTGGCGCGCGCGGCACATTTTTTACGAGCGCTACATGTTCTACCTCGGCCCGATCTTTTTCCTCGGATTCCTGGCCTCTTGGAAACGGGTGTCCTGGACTTCGGCGCTCGTCTCAGTTGCGGTCGCGACGGCGATCATCAGCGGCTTCCAGACCGATGCCGTGCTCGTGCCGTTCTCATACGACTCTTTCGGTCTGACCACGATCGCGAGCTGGATGGCCAATAACCCGGCCTCCGCGCCAAAGATCGGGATGTTGTTGGCTCGGCTGACGTTCCTGCTGGGCGTGGTCTACGTGCTCTCAACGATCGACCACAAGCTGGTGCGAAAAATCCTCTATTGCGTGTTGGTCGCCGTAACATTCGTCTGGTTGATTCAGGCTCAGGCCAAGACTTGGCAGGACGCCCGCAAGTATTCAGCGCAGGCATTCGAGCTGGTCCCCAAGCCTGCAAACTTCATCGACCAGAACACCGATGAGGAGGTCGGCATGATCATCACATCCACCGATGACCCGCTGTCCTACTTCACGACAGAGTTCTGGAACAACCGCGTCGTGCGGGCGTTTGCGACCGATGCCAAGCCGATCGTTTCCCCGATCATGTATTCGCCCAAATGCAAGTTCGACTGGACGAGGACCGGCGAGATCCTTGGCACGGGTTGTGACCTGGTGCCAAACGCCTGGTACCTGCGCAGCGACACCGTCGCGATGCACCTGAAGGACGAAACAAAGCGCGTGAATCCGTCGCCCGCCTGGCCGACGATGACGCTGATGGTTGGCGGGGCCCCGCCGAGAATGCTCTCGTTGATAGATGGTCGCAACGTGCGTTCGGGCATAGTCTCGGGCGCGCTGAACACGCGGACCTTCCTCGACAAGCCGGGCAAGCTCCGCTTCAAGATTCGCGGCTCCGAGTCCACGGCCGTCCTGCGGACGCCAAGCGGCAAGTCCGTGGTCGTCCAGCCCGGCAAGAGCGGCGAGCTGACGATGGACTTGTCAGCCAACGAAACGTATTCGACATTCACGGTCAAAACGCCCGGCGGCATACAAAGTGAAGTCTTTCTGGACGACCTGAGCGTGCAGGAGCCTGACGGCAAATGGCAGTCCATTCTCTGAACACTTCCCGGGCTCCGGCGCGCAGCACGCGGCTGCGCGAACTGGGAATTGTGTTCGCCGTCTGGATTATCGCGAGCGCGCTCGTTGCCGTCCTCGCGTTCGGGGTCATCACGCCCAGACGGTTCGTCGATGAATTTGTTTACTGGGCACTCGCGGGAAGCGTTTCCGCTGGCGAAGGACTGACATGGCGCGGGCAGTCGTATGGGCTGGGCCCGTGGGTCTATCCGATCCTGATCGCCCCGGCGTTCAGGATCGCGAACAGCGTGAGCTCGCAGTACGAGCTCGTCAAAGCGGTCAATGCGGCGACGATCTGCGCCGTTGTGTTTCCGGTCTACGTCGCGGCGCGATGGTTTGTCTCGCAACCAATGGCCCTGCTCGCGGCAGTCTTCGCGATCAGCGTCCCGGCCCTGAACTATGCGGGAATTGTCGGGACCGAGAATCTCGCATATCCCGTCTCGGCTTCAGCCTTTGCGGCGATGCTCCACGCGCTTGCCAGACCGGGCCTGCGACCGTCCGCGCTCGCGGTTGGCCTGACCGTTCTGGCGGTGGCCGTGCGGGCGCAGTTTGCCCTTCTATTGCCGATCTTCGCGGCGACCCTCTTGCTCGTCGCCCTTATGCGCGGGCCGGGCAAGCGCCGCGCATATCTCTCCGAGCAGCGCTCGCTGATCGCAACGCTCGGCGTTCTTGCGGCGCTGGTAGGCCTCTACGCGCTGGTCCGCGGGGGTCAATCCCTGGGTCTTTATCAGTCGGTGCTCAACAGCGCAGCGCTCACATTGGACGGCGTTTGGTTCTGGCTCAAGGCCTTCACGGCAGACGTCTATCTGCTCTGTGCGATCGTGCCTGCGATCGCGACGTTTTCACTCTTGGGATCGGCTGAGAATCGCCGCGATCCGCTGATCGGCGCTCTCGCGGCATTGGCGCTGGTCGCGTCAATCTCGTTCATAGCCCAGATGACGTGGTTCTCGGCGATCAGCACATTTCGTTGGCGCGAACAGCACATCTTCTACGAGCGCTACATGTTCTACCTCGGACCGATCTTCTTCATCGGCTTGGTTGCCTCTCTCCGACGCGTCACATGGAAGGCCGCCGCCGCGTCGTTGGCAGTTGCTGTCCTGGTGATCAGCGGCATGCAGTCCGATGCCATCACGGTGCCGTTCTCTCTCGACGCCTTTGGGCAGGCATACATCGGCTTCTATCTCGATGAGAACCCGGAGACGCTCTCGCATGTGGGCATGGCATTGGCGGGCATCGCGCTGCTGATCGGTTTGGCATTCGTGGCAAGCGCCGCTCCCGAGTCTCGCGTTGCCTTGCGAAAGTACGGTCAAGCGCTGGCGATAGTGCTGCCGTTGTTCTTGCTCACGATCAGCCAGGCCAAGGCATGGTCCTACCAGCAGCTTTACGCCGAGTCACTGGACGCGCAGGAACCGGTGCCAAAAGACTGGATTTCCCGTGCCACGTCGCAGCGCGTCGCCATGTTGATCCCGCGAAGTGCCGACCCGACGACCTTTTACCAGTCGGAGTTCTGGAACCCCAACGTCGATCGCGCCTACGCCTCGACGACCAGGCCGATTGGCTCGAGACCCGTCTACTCGCCGACCTGTCCGTTTCGCACGACGTCAACCGGCGAGATCCGCGCGGTGGATGCGCCCGGGTGCGAGAGCGTTCCGACCGCCTGGCTGGTCGAGAGCGACATTTTCTCGATGCACCTTCGCAATGAAACCGAACGGGCGCATCCGAGCACGGGCCGATCGTCGACGCTGATGATCTCGTCTGCTCCAGCGCGGGTGCTCTCCATGGTCGCGGGGCGCAACGTTGTAGACGAAAGTGTGGAGACTGCGCTCGAGATCAGGACCTATTCACGTGAGTCCGGGCAGGTCCGCATAGTCGCATCGAGCGGCAAGGGTCGCGCTCACATGCGTGCGCCAGACGGGTCGCTGGTCACGGTGCTGCCGGAACGGAGTACGACTCTCGAATATGAAACTCGCCCCGGCACCCAGCTTGAGACCTACTTGGTCAAAGATCGACCCGGTTCGGCCAGCAAAGTCAACGTGGACAGGATTGAGTTCCGCGAGGGGGACGGCCCTTGGCGAAGCATTGACTGAGTTCTACTGAGTGAACTTCAGCGAACCGAGAATCTCATCGCAGCCCTCGTTCACGGCCTCACGGTTCTTCGCCGATGACTGACAGTTGACCTGGAACTCGTACTGGCCCTTGAAGAGAAACGTCAGCTTGTTCTCGAGCGTGAGGTTCTCGCCGCCCGGGTACTCGACGATGTACTGATAGCCCGGCTGACCGCCGTACTTGACGACCTTGGCATCGCCCGCGGACCCTCCGGCCTGCCTGGTCAGCCGCGCGACGATTCGATCGACCTCGGGCTGGTAGCCGTTGACTCCTGCCGGGAGCGTCTTCTTCAGCTTGTACTGCGTGATCGTGACCTGGTCATACGGCTCTTTGAGTGCGGCCGAGACGGATCGCACCGCCGCGTCGCTGGATCCGTACGTGAAGTTCGCCCCGCGGGCGAGCGTCCAGTCTTCTGGATAGTCGAAGCTGAAGGGGTAGGTCGGCGTGGTGAAGGACTGCTCGCCGCCGCTTCCGCAGCCCGCAAACAGGGCGCCGCCCACCACTACTGCAGTGAGGGTCTTGGCGATCGTCCTCGTCATGGGCGCCAATCTAGCGAGCGGCTCAGCCGAGATTTTTGTCGAAGAATTCGAGGTTGCGCGAGAACGCAAGCTCGGCGTACTCCTCGTTGTAGGTGCCGAGGCGATTGGCGGTATTGCAGAACGCGTGGGCGGCGCCTTCGTACATCTCGGTGACAACGTCAACGCCGGCTTCTTTCATCTCGGCAGTCAAAGCCTCGATGTCGCTAACAGACATGAAGTCGTCCTCGGTGCCGAAGTGCATCTTCACCGGCCCCTCGATCTTGCTCCAATCAGGCTTTCCGTGCGGGAAGACGTAATAGAAGCTCGAGCTTGCGGCGACCTTCGGATTGAGCGCGGCGGCGAACAGGCAGAGCGCACCACCGATGCAGTAGCCGGTTGCGCCAACGGTCTCGGCGCCGGCCTTTGATGCGACGAAGTCAACGGCGCCGATCAGTTCCTTCTCGACCTCGGGAACGTTCATCGCCATCATCTGCTGCTGGGCCTCGTCGGGCTGATCTGTCGAGTCGCCGTGAAAGTGGTCGGGCACGAGCGCGTAGTAGCCAGCTTCGGCGTAGCGATCAGCGATGCCCTTGATTTCGTCAACCAGGCCCCACCATTCCTGGATCACGACCAGCGCTTTGCCGTTGGGCGTTTCCGGGATTGCGAGGTAGCCCTCGGCAGTGCCCCCGTTGGATGCGAACTCGACCATCTCTCCAGCCATGTGATCTCCCCCAAAGAAGAATCTTCGATTACCGGCGCAACCTACCAATCAAGCGCCTCCGGTAGAGTCGCCAGCCATGTCCGACGTGATCCTCACCGAGGTCAACGCAGCGACCCACGTCGCCACGCTGACGCTGAACAAGCCCGAAAAGTTCAATGCCTTCGATGCTGAGTTGGTGGACGAGTGGGCCGACGCGCTCGACCGCGTAGCGGCCGACAAGTCCGTACACGCAATCGTCATCACCGGCGCCGGCAAGGCCTTCTGCGCCGGCGGCGAGCTCGCGACGCTGGCAGCTGAATCGGGACCGCTCGCCAAGAAAGAGTTTTTGCGCGACCACGTTCACCGTGTCCAACGCTCACTCCAACGCGTGCCGCAACCGGTGATCGCGATGATCAATGGCGCGGCGATGGGGGCGGGCCTTGACATGGCGCTGCTGTGCGACCTGCGGATCGCCGCCAACGAGGCGAGGATCGGCGAGGCGTACGTGAACCTCGGGCTTGTTCCGGGCGACGGCGGCGCGTGGCTGCTCACTCACCTGGTCGGACCGGCCCGAGCGCTGGAGCTTCTGTTGACCGGCAAAGTGATCAACGGCGAGCAGGCGGCCGAGTGGGGGCTGGTCAACCAGTCCGTCCCGCGTGAAAAGCTTTCCGAAGTTACTTATGCGCTCGCCGAGAAGCTTGCGGCTGGCCCGCAGTTGGCGCAGCGCCTGATCAAGCGAGCCGTCTACACAGCGGAGTCGATGCCGCGCGACACGCATTACGACATGGTTTCTTCCTACATGGCTTTGGCCCAGTCGCACGACGACTTCAAGGGTGCAATAGAGGCAGCGCAGGCTGGCGAGAAGCCGGTCTTTGAATCTGGGGACCCACGCCCGTAGTCGTTCGCCGCATCCGTTAGAGTGAGAAGTCGAACTTCTTACTTCTCACTTGAACCAACGGGGCGGGCGTGTACGAAAACATTCTTTACGAGGTCGCAGACGGTGTGGCGACGATCACCCTCAACCAACCGGACAAGCGCAACGCGCTGAGTCACGGAATGCTCGATGACCTGGTTGACGCATTTGGCAAAGCCAAGGTTGACCCGGAAGTGCGGGTCGCGGTCCTGACAGGCGCGGGGGACGTGTTCAGCGCAGGCGGCGATCTCTCCAGCTTCTCGCAGGACGTCCCGCTCGCGCACAAGCACTACGGCACCACCCGCTTTCTAGATCTCTTCCGCGCGATCGCCGAGCTCGGCAAGCCGACGATCTGCAAGGCCAACGGGCACGTCGTTGCTGGCGGCCTTGGCGTGGCGCTCGCGTGCGACCTGATCGTCGCTTCTGACGCCGCGAAGTTCTCCACGCCCGAGATCAACATCGGCCTCTTCCCGTTCATGATCATGGCGATCATCTACCGCAACGTTCCACGCAAGAAGGTCAACGAGATGTTGCTGCTGGGCGAGCGCATGACTGCCGAGGAGGCCGTGAACTTCGGTCTGATCAACAAGGCGGTCCCGCGCGAGGAACTCGACGAGGCAACCGACGCCTGGGCCAAGAAGCTCGCCGCCAAGGCGCCCGTCGTGATGCGACTCGGGCACGACTCGATGATCAACCAACAAGACCTGCCGTATTTCAGCGCCCTCGAGTATCTGCACACGCAGTTCACCGTGGCGCTCGGAACTGAAGACGCGATCGAGGGCGCAATGGCGTTCTTCGAGAAGCGCGAACCCGAATGGAAGGGCCGATAGATGACTGAGAAGGACGGAGCTGCAATCAAGTCGCAGATGGAGGAACTCGTCGACGAGTTGCTCGCCAAGCGCGAGCACAACCTCACGGGCGGCGGCGAGGCGAAGATCGCCAAGCAGCACGAGCGCGGCAAGCTGACCGCTCGCGAGCGCCTTGATCTTTTGATC
This sequence comes from Solirubrobacterales bacterium, assembly GCA_016185345.1. GTDB lineage: Bacteria > Actinomycetota > Thermoleophilia > Solirubrobacterales > JACPNS01 > JACPNS01. The sequence continues at coordinate 46,939 of JACPNS010000021.1, forward strand.
GACGACGGCACCTGGGTTGAACTCGGCCTTCACGCCCGACCACACTTCTCGCAGCGCGCAATGGAAGGCGTCGACGCGCCGGCCGATGGCGTCCTGACCGGCTACGGCAAGGTCAACGGGCGACTGGTGGGCGTAGGCGCATACGACTTCACCGTCATGGCGGGCTCGATGGGCCTGACCGGCGAGGTCAAGCTTGCGCGGCTGCGGGCACTTGCCCTGAACAAGCGCATGCCAATGATCTGGCTGCTGGATTCAGCTGGCGCGCGAATCCAAGAAGCAGTCGGAAGCCTTTTTGCCGGCTCCGGCCACCTCTTCCGCGAGCAGGTGACGATGAGCGGCGTGATCCCGCAGATCGCAGCGGTGATGGGACCATGCGCCGCGGGCACCGCGTACATCCCGGCGCTCACTGACTTCTTGCCGATGGTCAAGGGCCAGGGCTCGATGGCGCTCGCTGGATCCCACCTCGTCAAGGCAGCAACCGGCGAGGACGTCACCGACGAAGAGATCGGTGGCTACAAGGTCCATAACCGCAAGAGCGGCGTGGCCGACACGGAATGCAATGATGACGCCGAGTGCATCCAGTCGATCAAGGACTACCTCTCATACATGCCTTCCCACAGCGGCGAGAAGCCGCCGATCAAGGCGACCGAAGACCCGGTCAATCGCCACTCCGAAGAGCTGCTGAACATCCTGCCCGAGAGTTCACGCCAGCCCTACGACATGTACGAGATCATCAAGCACATCGTCGACGACGGTGAGTACTTCGACATGAAGGGCAAGTGGGCGAAGTCGATCATCACGTGCTTTGCGCGGATGGACGGGCGCAGCGTCGGCATCGTCGCCAACCAGCCCAAGCACCTCGGCGGGATCCTCGACAACGACTCGGCGGACAAGGCCGCGCGCTTCATCAACCTCTGCGACGCCTACGGCGTGCCGCTGATCTACCTGCAGGACGTTCCCGGCTTCATGGTCGGCAGCAAGGTCGAAGAGGCGGGCATCATTCGCCACGGCGCAAAGTTCCTCTACGCGACCTCTCGCGCCACGGTGCCGAAGGTCACGATTCTGATCCGCAAGTGTTACGGCGCTGGCTACTACGTGATGAACGGCTCGGGCTACGAGCCCGATGCGATCTACGCATGGCCAACGGCTGAGATCAGCGTGATGGGCGCCGAGGGCGCGGTGAACATCATCGGTCGCAGCATCATCGAAGCTGCCGAAGACCCAGAGGCCAAGCGCGAGGAACTGCTCGCGCAGGCCCAGAAGATGATCGACGTCTACCTCGCCGCAGGCAACGGAATGATCGACGACGTGATCGACCCACGCGAGACGCGCCACCACATCATCCGCGCGCTCGAAATGGCCGAGAACAAGCACGTCGATCGCCCGGCCAAGAAGCATGGAGTGATGCCCGTATGACCGACCCCACCATTTTGCTGCACACCTCAGGTGTGCAACTCGATTCTGCGGAGAGAAATGGCTTAGGTATCGGGTCGATCGCTGCACACCTCTGGTGTGCAGCGGGTTCCCGGGCGCCGCAGCTCGCCTCATCCTCCCGCCGCCTGCAGGTCACATCCGTTCGCCAACGATCTGCTGCTCACCAGAGGTGCGCAGCAACTAACCCCTTGAACAAGCCCCTTCTCAATGCCAAATCCCATTGCACACCAGAGGTGCGCAGCAAAGGAATCACCAATGTCGGGATTTGAGAAGCCTTGCATCCTCACCAACTCGATCAGCGGTGTCGTTGCCAACAAGGAGCAACACCCGGCGATTCCGTACACGCCCGAGGAGTACGCCGCCGAAGCGCGCAGCGCGGTTGACGCCGGCGCGGCGATGATTCACATTCACGCGCGCAAGCACGACGGCACGCCGAGCTTCGAGATCGAGAACTACCGAGAGATCACCGACGCGATCAAGCAAGAGTGCGGCGACGTGATCATCAACTTCTCGACCGGCGCCGTTGGCCTGAGCGTTGAGAAGCGGCTCGAGTATCTCGAGGCGATCCGCCCAGACATCGCGGCCCTGAACATGGGCTCGATGAACTACGCGAAGTACTCGAAGCGCCGTAAAGAGTTCATCTTCGGCTTCGTATTCGAGAACAGTTTCGAGACGATCATCCAGTTCCTGACTGCGATGAACGAGTACGGAATCCGGCCCGAACACGAGTGCTTCGAGCTAGGGCATCTTGCGTCGCTTGAGCCGCTGATCGACATGGGCATTCTCGAGTCGCCACTGCAGATCTCGCTGGTGACCGGCGTGCTTGGCGGCACCCCGGCGCGCGCCGCAAACTTGAAGCACATGGCTTCACAGGTTCCCCAGCCGGGCGGGCATGGGGGAGATGGCGCGAACAACTGGGGGATGGTTGGCGTCTCGCGCGAGCAGTGGGACCTGGTGCCCGTTGCGGTTGCCGAGGGCGGCAACGTTCGCGTCGGACTGGAAGACAACCTGTACCTCCCGAATGGCGAACTCGCCAAGGGCAACGGCGAACTCTGCGAAGAAGCCGCGCGCCAGATCGAGGCGGGTGGCCGCAAGGTTGCCTCGATCGCCGAGGCCCGCGAGCTGCTTGGGGTTCCGCGCAATGTCTGATCTTCCGTTGAAGGGCGTCAAGGTCCTCGACCTCTCGCGCCTTCTCCCCGGACCGTTCTGCTCATTGCTGCTCGCCGACCTCGGCGCAGAAGTGCTGAAGGTCGAAGACACCGGCATGGGCGACTACCTGCGCTGGACGACGCCGTACGCGGGCGGGGAAGAGGCCAAGGCAAGCGGCACCCACAGCGTCCAGTTCGACGCGCTCAACCGCAACAAGAAGTCGATCCAGCTCGACCTGAAGTCGATCGAAGGCAAAGAGATCCTGCTGAAGCTCGTCGCGGCACACGACGTCGTACTTGAGTCTTTCCGTCCCGGCGTGCTCGCCAAACTGAACGTCGGATACGACCAGATGAAGACCGTGAATCCCGGTGTCGTCTATTGCGCGATCACAGGCTATGGACAGGACGGGCCTTTCGCACTTCGCGCAGGTCACGACATGAACTATCTGGGCTTGAACGGACTGCTCGGACTGACCGGCGCCAAAGGCGGCGCCCCGGTTCAGGCCGCAGGCCAGATCGCAGACATCGGCGGCGGGGCCCAGATGGCAGCGATCGCAATTCTCGGCGCGCTGGTGAAGAAGCAGACGACGGGCGAGGGAGCCGAGATCGACATCTCGATGACCGACGGCGCCCTGAGCTGGCTCGCAATGCCGGCCGCGGCGGCGCTTGCGGGCGACGTCCGCGAGCGAGGCGAAGTTGACCTCGCCGGCAAATGGGCTTGCTACATGCCGTATGAGGCCGCCGACGGCTGGATCAGCTGCGGCGCCCTGGAGCCGAAGTTCTGGCAGGCATTTGCGCGCGGCGTTGGTCGCGAGGACCTGATCGAGAACCAGTTCGAGCTCGCTGGCAGCGAGGGTTGGGCCGTCGTCGCCGAAGTCTTCAAGACCAAGACGCGCGCCGAGTGGGCCGCATTCAACGACGAACACGACTGCTGCATCGAACCGGTGCTTGATATCGACGAAGCCCTCGAGTCCGATCTGGTGAAGTCACGCGGGATGGTGATCGAAATCGACCAGCCGGGCGTCGGCCCAGTCGCCCAGCTCGCACCACCGTTCGTGATCGACGGAGTCCGCCCGGACCGACGCGAACCCGCCCCCGGATTTGGCGAGCACACCGACAGTGTTTTGGAATCGCTCGGCTACAGCGACGACCAGATCGCCGAGTTGCGATCGAGCGGTGCCGTCGCAGGAGTGGAAAGCGTGCCCGCGCAGTGACGCCCACAACTACGCCAAGCACCGATGGCCTCCTGCGCATGGCCGCGCTAGCCGAGCAGAGCGGAGTATCTGCCGCGACAATCAAGCACTACCTGCGCGAAGGCCTGCTGCCCGCGCCGGTCAAGACCAGCCGCAACATGGCCTGGTATTCGCCCGAGTACGTGGACCGCATCAAGCTGATCAAGCGGCTCCAGGAAGAGCGCTACCTGCCGCTCGACGTGATCAAGCGCATCCTCGAGAATGAGCCCGACCAGGTTGAGGCGCGCCTTGAGCTTGGCGACGCGTTGCTGCAGCGCTCCGAAGCAGCGCTCGCTAGCGGCAAGGGACTCACGCGAAAGCAAGCTGTCTCCAAGCTCGATCTTCCCGACGATGTTCTGGACGCGTTCGAGCGCATCGGCGCAATTGAGCCGCACGAAACGAAGGGCGGCGTCCGCTACACCCAGCCCGACGCTGAGTTCCTGACCGCAATCGCCGAGTTCCGCAAGAGCGGCTACGGCGAAGCGCTCGGCTTCACCGTCTACGACGCCCTGATCTACATGCGCCACCTCGAAGCCCTCGCGCGCGACGAAGTCGACGTGATCTCAGAGAAGCTCCCGGGCAAGCTGTCGGCCGACGAGGCCGCAGACCTGATCGAGCGTGGGCACGGCCCGATGCGTGATCTGCTCAGCGCGATGCACGTGAAGCTGCTTGTTGCTGAGCTTCGTCGTCGCCAGGACAGCTGAGAGTCGGCGCACAGCACTGGGCCGGTTGGTTCTTCCGTCACCAACGATGACGTTCAGTTTCGTCCCGCCTGTCGTAAGGGCGAACGTCTTCAGTGGACTCAAGCACGAGCACCAGAGTGAAAGGCAGCACCGCCGCCGCGCCGATCACGTTGCGGCTTTTTTGGCCCTCGTTTCCTGTGCGCTGGAAGCTCTCGCTCCGTTAGCCTGCCGACATGCCCGAACCGCTGATCGCCGCCGCGATCCAGATGAACTCCCAGGCCGACAAGGCCCACAACAACGAACGCGCTCATGCGCTTGTTCGCGAGGCCGCGGCCGACGGCGCGCAGCTGATCGTCCTACCCGAGAAGTTCAACGTCATGGGCGGCACCGAGGACTACTTCGAGAACGCGGAACCGCTCGACGGCCCAACAATCGTCAGCCTCGCGCGCATCGCCGAGGAGCTGAAGATCGACATCGTCGCCGGTTCGATCGTTGAGCGCATCCCGGGCCAGGAGAAGCTCGCCAACACCTCAGTGCACATCGGCCCAGACGGCGCGATCAAAGCGACCTACCGCAAGATCCACATGTTCGACGTTGTGCTCAACGGTCAGGAATACAAAGAGTCCGACCACGAGGATCCCGGGAATGATGTCGTTACGACCGAGCTCGCGGGCGGCCAGCCGCTCGGCCTGACCGTTTGCTACGACGTCCGCTTCCCCGAGCTTTACAGAATCCTCGCCACCCGCGGCGCCCTGATCGAGACCGTCCCGGCGGCCTTCACCTACACGACAGGCGAGGCCCACTGGGAGCTCCTGCTGCGCGCCCGCGCCGTAGAAAACCAGCTCTTCGTCATCGCGCCGAACCAGTTCGGCTGCCACGACGGCGACCGCCGCTCCTACGGCAACTCCATGATCGTTGACCCCTGGGGAACCGTGCTCGCACGCGCCGGCGACGTGGGCGACGCAGTAATTGCAGCGGAGCTCGACTTTGTCGCTCAATCAGCCATCCGCGATAAGCTGCCGAGCCTTGCCAACCGCGTGCCCGGCGCCTACTCATGGTGACCTCAAACGCGGACAGGGTAAGGAAAACTTGATGTCAGAAACCAGCTCAACACCCTCGGCTTCCAACGAAAGGCTTCCGGCCCCGATGCAGAACGACATGGTCAAAAAGCTCGTCTACAGCGGCGTTCTCGCGGGCGTCAGCGCGATCGCGGCGATCGCAGCGCGCAAGATCACCGAACAGATCTGGATCAGGGTGTTCAACGAGGAACCACCGATCGACTAGCGATGTCCACACCCCCCGAAAACACGCCACTCGGCGAGTCGATCAGCGAAATCATCGACCGCACGACCAAGATCGTCCACGAAGAGATCGAGCTAGCCAAGGCCGAGATGTCGGTCGCCCTTCAAGACCTTCTGCGCGGATCTGTCGCCGGAATCGTCGGCGGTGTATTTGCCTTCTTCGGTCTCTTCATCATCCTGATCGGAATTGCGTTTCTGATTTCAGATGTGATCGACTACGGACTCTGGCCGGGATTCCTGATCGTTGCGCTGCTTTCGTTTGTCATCGGCGGACTACTCGCGCTCGTCGCGCTGAAGAAGATCAAAAAGGGCTCGCAGCTCACTCCAAGCCAGGCAATTTCCGAGGCCAAGCAGACGCGCGACGCGCTCCAGGCCGAGGCCGATACTCCGATCGAGTCGATCGACTCCGTCGCTGTCGAAGAGCCGTCCGCCGGATCAGCGCCAGCCGCCGTTGCAACTCCTGTTAAGCCCGCCACGGATCCAGCGGTCGTCGAAGCCAAAGAAGATCTCAAGGAAGCGCGCGAAGACGCCAACGAACTCCATCTCGACGCCAAAGAGCTCAAGAAGCGCGCAAAGCAAGAGGCCAAGGAAGCCAAGGAGGCCGCCAAGGCCGCCAAGGTTGCCGAACAAGAGGCCGCAAAGGCCGATGCGATCGCGGCAAAGGCCGCCGAGAAGGCCGAGAGGGAAGCCGCCAAAGCGAAGGCCCAGGCCGAAAAGGACGCGTCCAAAGCAGCCAAGGCCGCCGAAAAGCAGGCCAAGAAGGGTGGAGAGCAGCCCCCACAGGCTCCGCCAGCACTGGACGCCAAGCCCTACGTCGCGCCACGGCCACCAGCGCAGCCGCCCGCAGTTCCGCAGCGCCCGCCGGCTCCGCCAAGCCAGACTCCGCCGCCCGCGCAGCCGCCGCAGCCGCCGCGCGACACGTCCACACCCTATGACCCGAAGAGTGACGAATAATGGCTCAGCGCAGCCCCGCGGAAATCCGCGCCTCGATCGAAGAGAACCGCCAGCAGCTAGTTCATTCAGTCAACTCGGCGCGCACTGAAGTTGCGCGGATCACCGACTGGCGCCAGCACATCGCTGACCACAAGCAGGAGCTCACCGTAGGCGCGGCCGCGATCGGTTTTCTCGTAGGCAGCTCGCTCGTGCTCAAGGGCCTGCGCCGCCGCCGAGGCTGATCCCCGACCGTTGTTTCCCCGTCGGCTCGCCGGGGTAACTTGCAAGAGTGGATCCCACCGCGCCCAAACGCGAGGTTGTCGTCTCAGCGCGGACGGTCGCCAAAGTCTTTCTCGTCGCCCTCGGCCTCAGCGCCGTCTGCTATTTCCTCGTGCTCGCGCGGCAGGCGCTCGGGCTCGTCATCATCTCGATCTTTCTGGCCGTGGCACTCGGGCCCGCCGTCGGCTTCTTCGAGAACCGGTCCCGGATCCCGCGCTGGCTGTCAATCATCGTCGTTTACCTGCTTGTGATGTCGGCAATTGTGCTGATCGGACTCATCGTGGTGCCGCCAATCGTCACAGGCGTGCAGCAGCTCGCCGAGGAGATCCCGATCCGGGTCGAAGAACTCAAGCGCACGGGTTGGATCCTCGATCTCGACAATCGCTACAACGTCGTGGACAAACTCGGATCGTCGGTGAGTGAGCTGCCTCAGCAGCTTGGGACGGCGGCCGGCACACTCCAGGCCGTCACCTTGGGCGCGCTTTCCGCATTCGTGCAACTGGTCACCGTTCTGACGCTCGTGTTCCTCTGGTTGCTCGATGGTCCGCGGATCGTGCACTGGCTTTCCGTGCAGTTCTCTGGCGATCAGAAGGATCGGATTAACGCCCTCGCCAGCGACATGTATCGCGTCGTCAGCGGCTATGTGGTCGGAAACTTCGTGATCAGCGTCGCGGCCGGTTCTGTCACCTACGTGACGCTGATCACCCTCGGCATCCCATTCGCCGCGCCGTTGGCAATCTTCATGGCCTTCATGGATCTGATTCCGATGGTCGGCGCGACGATCGGCGGCGCGATCGTCGGATTGGCAAGTATTGCGCTCGGCGACTTCCCGTGGGACCCGATTATTTGGCTGATTGTCTTGACGGCCTACCAGCAGGTCGAGAACAACCTGCTCCAGCCGGTCATCTACAAGCGCACGGTCGCCGTGCCGCCAATTCTCACAATCATTGCGGTTTTGATTGGAGCGGCCCTGCTCGGCGTGCTCGGGGTATTGCTCGCGATCCCCGTCGCGGCGATGCTGCAGGTGCTGGCCTCGGATGTTTGGCCCGAGGTTCAGAAACGACGCGAAGCTGCGCGCGCCAAGTCCGCGGTCTCCTCGAACACCGTGCCCGCCGCCGATTAAGTGATGTCGATCAGGCCGCTGGGGAACACCCCGACGCCGATCAGACCCGGACCGACGTGCGCGCCGATCACCGGCCCGATCTCGCCGGGCACGAAGGCCGGCCCGCGCCCCAGGCGGTAGGTGAGGTCGTCGATCACGACCTGCGCCCGCTCGGGAGCTTGAACGTGCTGCACGAGGTAGCCACCGCCCTCGGGAATGCTCTGCTCGGCAAGCTCGGCGATCCGCGCGAGCACGCGTGACTCAGTGCGCACCTTCTCGACTGGCACGATCCCCTCGGAACTGACCGTCAGGATCGGCTTGATCTTGATCGCCCCACCGACGATCGCCGCCCCAGTGCCGACACGGCCGCCGCGGCGCAGGAACTCAAGGGTGTCGATCGCAAACCAGAAGCGCAGGCCGGCATTCATCTCGCGCGCGGCTGCGACGACTTCTCCGTGGGCGGCCCCGCGATTGGCCGCCGCGCCGGCTGCCATCAGAATCGTGCCGTACCCACCGCAGGCCGAGCCCGTGTCGAGCACGGTGATGCGCAGCGGATCGACGCCGTCGCGCACCAGCTGCTGCTTGGCCTGGAGGGCGCTGTCGTAGGTTCCGGAAATGCCAGAAGAAAAGTGCAGTGAAACGACGTCGTCGCCGGCTTCGATCGCCGGCTCGTAGGCATCCAAAAACTGGCCGACCGACGGCTGGGACGTGCCCGGGAGATCCTTCATCTCGCGAATCTCGTCGTAGAAGCTGTCGAGATCAGTGATCTCGAGCTCCGGGACTGAGCGGTCATTCCAGACCACGGAAAGACTGACCTGGGTGATGCCGTAGTCGGCAATCTGTGCAGGGGTGAGATACGACGTGCTGTCGCCGACGACGCGGACGGACACGGCCGATGCCTAGAGGTTGTTCTCGAGCTGCAGGCCTTGGGCCCGAGGCGCGGGAGCAGATGGCTCCTCAGTCTGCGCAGGCTGCTCGACGCCCATGACGCTCGCCAGCTCGCCGCTCTCGTACATCTCGGTGACGATGTCGCAGCCACCGATCAACTCGCCGTCCACAAAAAGCTGAGGGATTGTGGGCCAGTCGGAAATCGCGGTCAGCTCCTGTCGGATGCGCGGGTCGGGCAGGATGTCAACAGCGGCGTACTTGCGGCCAAGCGAGTTGAGCACGGCGACCGTGCGGGCCGAAAAGCCACAGGCCGGCGCGTCGGGGTTGCCCTTCATGAAGAGGATGACTTCGTTCTCGGAGATCAGCGTTGCCAGGTGTTCGCGCAGTTCGTTTGAATTTTCTTCGCTCATGTTCTTGCCGCCTCTGGGGTTTGGGTCTTGATCGAGAGTGCGTGGATGCTGCCGCCGAGCTCGCCTAGGAAGATCTCATTGATCAACTTGTGCTGTTGGATCCTGGAGAGTCCTTCGAACTGCGCGGCGGTCACAACAGCACGGAAGTGATTGCTGTCGCCAGCCGTGTCCTCGACCTCTGCGGTCGAGCCGGGAAGCGCAGCTTCAATTCGGTTCTTGATTTCTACTGTGTCAGCCATAGGGATGAAGTCCGGTCGTTTCGACTAAAATGGACTGTAGTCAAGTTAGCCCCCGTCCGATGAAACAACAACGGACACATTGGAGCACTCGCAAATGGTCACACTTACAGACATCGCAGCAACAAAGATCAAGGATTACGTCGAAGGACAGGACAAGTCGATCGACGATGCCGGGCTGCGCGTGGGCGTAAAGGGTGGAGGTTGCTCTGGATTCACGTATTCGCTCGCAATCGACGAGCAGCGCGACGGCGATCACGTCTTCGAGAACAACGGAATCAAGATCCTCGTTGATGACCTTTCGCTGCGTTACGTGGATACCTCAGAGGTCGATTTCCTCGAGGGTCTGACCGGCGCTGGCTTCCAGGTCAACAACCCGAACGTTGTCGCGGCCTGTGGTTGCGGTTCGTCCTTCCGCGTGAAGGACGACGAGGGCGCTGAGGTTGACTGCCCCTCGGGCGCGGTCGCCTAACTCTTTTCTTACCGCTCAGCTTTCTTGATCGCTGCGCGCAGTTCGTCCGCGACAAAAGGCCCTTGAAGCTGCTCGACGACCTTCCCGTCGGGACCGATGACGAACGTGAACGGCTCTGAAGTCAGTCCAAACGCTGCGACTTGAGGGCGATAGCCCTCGTTCAGGTCGTTTTTCTTGTAGATCTCCTGATGGATGAAGATCACGTCGTTGCGGAGTTCGTGGTGTACTGCTTCGGCAACGTCAACGACGGGGCCGCAGACGCGCGATGAGCAGAGCTTCGGCGTCGCGAAGACCAGGACGATCGGCTTCTTTTTCTTCAGGGCGTCCTTCAGGCTGATCTCGTGCATGTCGTCGGCGGGGACGCGGGTCTCTATTTCTGAGACATCGTCGACGCTGTCCACGGTCGGGGTTTCGATCGCTGGCGCCTTCTCACCGGGCGCTATCACTGGATCGCGCAGCGTCGGCCTAATGCCGGTGGCCGCTGCCTGGAACCCGCCGTTCTGCTGGGTCAGCGTCAGCACGTTGATCTTCTTCGTGCCCTTCGGCGTCGGAATGTTCGCAACGTAGAAGCCGTTGCCGATCGTGTTCAGATCGCTCTTGGAAATCTCGCTCTGGAACTCCTTGGGCACGGAGAAGTCGTAGGCCGCGACCTTGAATGGACCCGTCGCGGGCGCGTCGGTGCCGGCCGAGAGGTATACCGCCGTCGGACCCCAGACTGGTTCGCGATCGACGTTGAACAGTCCGAACGGGAGTCGGTTGTCGCGCCCCACGACGAAATTGTTGGCGGCGGGAAGCATGTTCGCGTCCTGCCCGGCCTTGACCTCGCGCTGAAGCTGGGCGAATGTTTTCTTGCCGTCGGTCCTGGGGAAGTCGGAGAGATTGACGTCCTTGGCGGCGGCCGGAGTATTGGGTGCGGATGACGTGTCTCCGCCGCATCCCGCCAACGGCACGGCCAGAGCGGTCGCCAGCGCTGCGAGGGCGATAACGCGGCGGGGCGAATGAGCGTGGTGTTCCGACATGGCGGCGCCAAGTGTTGCAGATAACATCACCGCTTCCGTCGATCCCCAAGCCAGCGTTAATACGACGAAGAACCGAAAGAAATCCTTCCCCATGACTTCCGAAACCAAGCTTCGCGCCGCAATCGTCGGAGCCGGTCCATCCGGCTTCTACGCTGCCGGCCAGCTCCTCGCAGAGGGCTTCGCCGTCGACCTGATCGACAAACTGCCGACGCCGTTCGGCCTCGTGCGCTTTGGCGTGGCACCGGACCACCCGAAGATCAAGAACGTCACGCGCGTCTTCGAGAAGACCGCGACCAACGAGGATTTTCGCTTCTTCGGCGCCGTCGAGCTCGGCCGCGACATCACCCGCGAAGAGCTGCTTGATCGCTACGACCTCGTGCTCTACACGATCGGAACGAGCAGTGACAACCGACTCGGGATCGAGGGCGAGGATCTCGTCGGTTCGCATCCAGCAACGACTTTTGTTGCCTGGTACAACGGGCACCCTGAGGCAACCCACAACGAATTCGACCTGAGCGCGGAGCGCGCGGTCGTGATCGGAAACGGAAACGTTGCGATCGACGTGGCGCGCATGCTCGTGCTCGACGAAGATGAGGTTCAACCGACCGACACCGCAGATCACGCCGTCGAGGCCTTCAAGACGCACGGCGTGAAGGAAGTCATCATCCTCGGCCGTCGCGGCCCGGCCCAGGCCGCGTTCACCAACCCCGAACTGTTGGAGCTCGGCGAACTCAAGCGCGCCGACATCATCGTTGACCCGGAACAGATGGCGCTAGATGAGCTGAGTGAGAATTGGCTCGGCAGCGACCTCGCCGAGCCGACCAACCGCCGCAACGTCGACATCATGAAGGAGTACGCCGAGCGCACGCCCGAGGGCAAATCGCACCGCGTCGTGCTGCAGTTCCTGCGCTCACCGGTCGCGATTCTCGGCGATGGCGAGAAGGTCACGGGGATCCGCGTGGAGATCAACGAGATCGTCGACGACGGAAACGGCAACCCGAAGGCCGTCGGCACAGGCGTGACCGAGGACATCGAGTGTGGTCTCGTCTTCCGCTCGATCGGTTACCGCGGCGAGCCCGTGGACACCGTCCCGTTCGAGCCCAAACGCGGCCTGATCCATAACGAAGGGGGCCGCGTCACCGACGAGGACGGCAACGTACTGCCCGCCGAGTACGTCTCGGGCTGGGTCAAGCGCGGACCGAGCGGCGTCATCGGCACGAACAAGAAGGACAGCGCCGACACCGTCGCTCGGATCGTCGAGGACCGCGAGGCCGGCAAGCTCACGCCGAAGGAGCCCCTGGGCGACAACGGCCAGTGGCTGAAGTCGAAGGTCCCGGACCTGGTCGATTGGGAAGGTTGGACCAAGATCAACGAGCACGAGGTCGCCCTCGGCGAAGCCCAAGGACGCCCCCGCGTCAAGCTCGTCGACATCGACGAAATGAAGAAAATCGCAAACGCGTAGCTAAGCCCGATCGTGCCCCAACATACGTCCTGCCGAGGGTCGGCAGGACGTATGTTGGGGCTGAAAGTCGCTTGAAACCGTTGGTCAATAGTGCAGACTGCACTATGAGCGGGTAGGGTGGTCCGTATGGGAATCCGCAACGGCTCGATCACCATCGATGACCTGACCTCCCCTTACCTGGAGTCGGGCCCTGAGAACGCCACCGAAGCCGTGATCTTCACTCACGGCAGCCCGGGCTGCTCCCAGGAGTTCACCCGCCTCCTCAAAGAAACCGGCACCTTCGCCCGCGCCATTGCGATCGACATGCCCGGCTTCGGCCGGGCCGACAAGCCCAGCCCCAAGGACTTCAACTACGACGCCCCCAACATCGGCATCCACCTCGCCAAGCAGCTCGAAGAACTCAACGTCACGAAGGCCCACTTCGTAGGTCACGACTTCGGCGGCGCATTCAACCTCATCGCCGCCACCTACAACCCACTCCAGGTCGGTTCAATCTCGATGATCAACAGCGGCCTGATGCGCGGAACGCGCTGGCACAAGATCGCCCGCCTCTACAGAACACCCCTCATAGGTGAGCTCTTCATGGCAGTCATGAACGAGCGCGGCTTCAAGCACGCCTTCCGCGCGCTCCCGCAAGAAGACCTCAACATCATGTGGAAGAACCTCGACCGCCCAACCCGCAAGGCAATCCTCGCCCTCTACCGCGCAACAGATCTGGAGCCACTGACCGCAAGCCTCCCGCAGCTCCGCCTACTCGCATCGCAGTGGCCCGCGATCGTGGTCTGCGGCGAGGACGATCCCTACATGCCGACCAGGTTCGTACCGCGCAACAAGGAATCACTCCCGAACGCAGAGATCCACATGATCAAGGGCGCTGGCCACTGGCCCCACCTTGAAAAGCCGGACGAGGTCAGCGCAAGGCTGATCCCGTTCCTGAGACAAGTGACTAGTTCGAAAGCGGCTCAGCAACCGGCGCCGAGCCATCAAGCGCATTCAGCGCCCGGCGAATCGACATCGATCGCGCAGTGAACATCGGTGTGTCGCGAGCGGTGTAGAGGCTCGACTCGGTCTCGCGCAGCTTCTGCACCAGGTTCAAGAAGTCCACAGGCTCGTCAGCCTCAAACGACACGACAAAGTCCTGATCGTCGAGCCCGAACGAGTAAGACGTGTTCAAGTTGATCTGCGGATACTCGCGGCCGACGGCGATGTGCTCCTTCATGATCCGCATCCGCTCATCCATCGGCAACAGATACCACTCACGCGTCTTCACGAACGGGTAGACGAAGAGGTACTTGCCCTCGCCCGGGCGCACTTTGGTGCGGTCCTCGTTCGTGTAGGGCGAGTTCTTGGTCATCGCCAGGAACGAATGGGAGATCTCGCCATAGCGCAGGATCCCGCTCTGGTTCAAGAGCACGTGCAGCTCGTGGATGTGGTCGAGGTTCGGCGAGGCGGTCCAGAGCAACAAGTCGGCGCTGCCCTTGGTCCCGACCGTCGAATAGGCGCGCAGGAAGTCGTCAACCGCGAAGTCTTCACAGGCCGAGGCGAACTCGTCCTTGTCGCGGGTGCGCTCCTCGGCGAGGCGGCGGCGCCACGCGGGATCGACCTTGATGAATGTGAACTTGACGAACGACTCTCCGGCCATGGTGATCAAAGCTTATGCGCCCCCGTCGCGGGTAGAGTCGCCAGCGATGTTTCGCACCGCGCCCTTCGCGCTGCTCGCCGCGATGATTGCGGCAGCGGCCCTCGCTGGACCCGCCGCAGCTGCGGCCGAGTGCATTCCTGCGCAGGGCCCGAAGACCGACGCGGTCGACCAGAAGCGCGCGGCGACACTGCTCTTCATTCCCGGACCGGTAAGGAGCCCTGAGCCGGTACTCGCGGCAGATCTCGACCAGCTTCCCGGCTTCGCGGTCGGTCTGTTCAGTCCCACGCTCGGTCGATACAGCCCGACGCAGATGATGCTCGACATCTCCCAGGGCGCGCGGGTCGCCAGCAGTCTTTACAAGCCGGTCGCGCCGCCGCCGCCCGGCTTCGAAGTGGACCGCTTAGGTCTGGAAGGCGGCAAGGGCAGGTACGTGCAGTGGCCAGAACTCGTCAAACGCGCTGCTGACGTTCCTGGCGACATCGTACCCGGTTCGTTGGGCTGCGCCGTGACGGGATCGCGCAACCGGCTCGCCTGGATTTCCTACGAAGGTGCGCCGACGATCACGGGGATAGCTGCCGCAAATACGCTTGGCAGGATCGACCAACTCGTCATCTCGCCGCCCGAAGACCAGCTCGAGGAGCTGGGCAAGGCGCAGTACTACGCCGACGTCGTCGTCGGGACGCTCCCGGCTGGCGGGGCTGGCTTCGGAATCGCGCGAAAGCTCGCCGCTGAGCACCCCGAGCGCCTGGTCATCATCGTTCAAGCACCACCCGAGCCCGCGCGGACACGCCTGTTGACGCTGGCAGCACGCGGGCTCGACGGTGGGGGTGGTCTGCGCTCCGCGACCACTCGTCGCGACGGACTGGTCGCGGCAACCGACGTCGCACCCACGATCCTCAAGCGGCTCAACGTCGATCCGCCCGAGGACATGCAGGGACAGCCGATCGAGGGCGCGCCGCGCATGACAGCACCCGAGCTCAACGAAATGAGTGCCCGCCTCTCGCTGGTCTCCGGCCGTCGCGTTCCGCTCGGGCGCAGCGTGATCCTGATTGGCGGAATCGTCATCATCCTGCTGTTGCTGGCCGGCCGTCTGACCGGGCGCTACGCGGAAATTTCGCGGCTCACCCAGCGGCTGGTCGGACTCGCAGTGTTGTGGCTCCCGGTCATGCTTTTGATCACCGCGGCGATGCGACCGTCGCGAGCGTTGGAGGCGGATCTTGCGATAGTCGGCTCGCTGTCACTCGCGCTCGTGACCGACCGACTGGTGAAGTGGCCGCGCGCACTGTTTGTTCCCGTGCTGTTCGTAGTGATTGCCCATGGCCTCGACTTCCTGATCTTCGACGGCCAGTTGACGGGCGAGTCGTTGCTCGGTTCCAACCCGCTCTACGGAGCACGCTTCTTCGGAGTTGGGAACGAACTTGAAGCGGTGATCGCGGTGAGCAGCGTCATGGGCGTCGGCGCATTTCTCAGCGATAGCGGAATCAAACACCCGGCCCGCTGGTTTGCGGCTGCCGGCGCGGTGCTCGCACTGTTCCTCGGTGCGGGGCGCCTCGGCGCAGACGTCGGCGGAGTGATCTTCATCGGCGGCGCGTTCGGAATCGCAGCGCTCTACGTCGCAAGAATGAAGTTCACGCCGCTGCGCGTCGCGGCGCTGGTCGCGTTGCCCTTCATCGCCCTCGGTCTGATCGGTTTGCTCGACGCAGCAACCGGCGGCGAGTCCCATCTGACCCGAACGGTCTTCAAGGCCAACGGCCTCGGCGATCTCTGGAAGGTCGCCGACCGACGCTTCAGCGCCAGCGTCGAGGGCGCTAAGTCTGACGGCATCTGGGTGGTTGTGCTGATCGCGCTGGCCGTGCTGATCTGGGGCTGGGCCAAGCGAGAACAGCTGTTCTCGCGCCTGACCGACAGGGGCGAGGTCGCCGCCGTGCGCCGTCCATTCCGCGCCGGCATGGTCGGCGCGCTCGGCGGGACCGTGATCGGCGCGCTGGCCAACGATTCTGGCCCCGCGATCCTGATCATCGGAACGATCTACATCTGTATGGGCCTCTTGTACATGCGCGGCAAGCCAATTTCGGGCACAATCAAAGATTGAATGCAACGCAGCCGACCCCCGATGCCGAGCCGCGTCGGATCGTCAGAGCGCTGTCGAATACTTTTTGGCGAAGAAGACTCAGGGACGCTTCCGATCGGCGCCGGGGCGATGCGCCGCGGACACCGCAATATTGACGGCCAACCGCGGCGTGAGGGTTTTAGACATCTGGACAAGCGCGCGCATACGACTCGTGGCTTAGTCTCTGGTCCGCCACACAAGAGCCACAGGCACCACGCAAACACCCACCATTGCGAGGACGTGTTGGCTTGCGACGCGCGATAATGCGTATTGCTCGCGAGCCGGGCAAAAGTATTCACCCAAGAGATTGTCCGGGCTCGATCCGGAACGCCTAAAAGAGGAGACGGTCAAAGAGATGTCAAACCTTCGACAGCACGCCATCGTTGGCACACAGTGGAAGCAGCGCAACGGCGGTGGCTCCCTTGCCAATGAGGACGAGGTCTACAACGAACTCGTGTTCACCGACAAGATCGCCAAAGAGCTGATGGACGCTGGCTCGTACGACCAGTACAAGGCGGCCCTCTCGGCTGGCGAGGCAATCAGCCCCGCAGTCGCTGACTCCGTCGCCGCCGCAATGCTCGAATGGGCACTCAGCAAGGGTGCGACGCACTACACCCACTGGTTCCAGCCGCTTACCGGTCGTACCGCCGAGAAGCACGACTCATTCTTCGAGCCGAAGGACGGCACGACCAAGTCGAAGTTCCGCGGCAAGGAACTGATCCAGGCAGAGCCCGACGCTTCCTCGTTCCCGAACGGCGGCCTTCGTGGCACGTTCGAGGCTCGCGGATACACCGCCTGGGACCCGACATCCCCCGCCTTCATCATCGAGAACCCGAACGGCTCGACCCTCTGCATCCCGACGGCATTCACTTCGTGGACGGGCGAGGCGCTGGACAACAAGATCCCGGTGCTGCGCTCGATGCGCGCACTCTCCGACGCGGCAGTTCGCGCGTTAAAGCTGTTCGGAAAGACCGACGTCGAGCACGTCTACACGACTGCCGGCCCGGAGCAGGAGTATTTCCTGATTCCCGAGCAGTACTTCTACGAACGCCCGGACCTGGTCACGACCGGTCGAACCCTCTTCGGCTCCAAGCCGCCCAAGGGCCAGGAGCTCGACGACCACTACTTCGGCTCGATCCCCGAGCGAGTTCTCGCGTTCATGATGGAGTTCGAGAGCGAGCTGGCCAAGCTCGGCGTGCCGATCAAGACCCGTCACAACGAAGTTGCTCCGGCCCAGTACGAGGTCGCTCCGATGTTCGAGAGCAGCAACCTCGCCTGCGACCACCAGCAGCTGACGATGCAGACGATCCAGAACACGGCCCGTCACTACGGCCTGGTCGCCCTGCTCCACGAAAAGCCGTTCGCTGGAATCAATGGATCCGGCAAGCACAACAACTGGTCGATGGGCACCGACACCGGTGAGAACCTTCTCGACCCCGGCGACAACCCGCACGACAACCTCCAGTTCCTGTTCTTCTGCACGGCGATCCTCGCCGCGGTCAAGAAGCACCAGGGCCTTCTGCGCGCAACCGTCGCCTCAGCCGGAAACGACCACCGCCTGGGCGCAAACGAGGCCCCGCCGGCGATCATCTCGGTCTACCTCTCCGACCAGCTGCAGGACGTATACGGTCAGATCGAGAAGGGCGAGCTCATCTCCTCGACGAGCGGTTCGATCCTCGACCTCGGCTCACCGGTACTCCCGCCGCTGGCCGCCGACCCGGGCGACCGCAACCGCACCAGCCCGTTCGCGTTCACCGGTAACCGCTTCGAGTTCCGTGCGCTGGGCTCGGCGCAGTCGATCAGTGACCCGAACACGGTGCTGAACACGATCACGGCCGAGGCGCTAGATGACCTCACCACCAAGCTCGAAGCAGCGATGGAGGGTGGTAAGTCGGTCGACGAGGCGCTCCTCCCAGTGCTCCAGGAGGCCTTCGCCGATGTCAAGTCGATCGTCTTCAACGGCGACGGTTACTCCGAGGAGTGGCACGAAGAGGCCGAGAAGCGCGGCCTGCTCAACCTCAAGACGACCCCGGTCGCGCTGAAACAGTGGATCGACGGCGTCACGCTCGAGACCTTCGACAAGTACGACGTCCTGACCGAGCGCGAGCTCCACTCGCGTTACGAGGTGTTCGTTGAGCAGTACGTGATCAAGACCAACATCGAGGCAGAGACCACGTTCGACATCGCCAAGACATCGATCCTGCCAGCCGCGATCCAGTACTACAACGAGATCCAGACCTCTGGGCTGGGCCTGTCGACCGCGAGCGGACTGAGCGAGGCACTCGTCGCGTTGTCCACCGCGATCAACGAACTCGGTGAAGCCAACCTCGACGAGAACCACCCGACGGATCTCGCCGAAGAGGCCGACTACATGTGCGACACGGTCCTGGGCAAGATGCTTGCCGTCCGCGAGGCGGCGGACGAGCTCGAGCGCATCGTGCCCGACAACCTCTGGCCGCTGCCCAAGTACCGCGAGATTCTCTTCGTCAAGTAGAGACTCTCGCGGCAACGCCGCGCCCGAGACCTGAGTACCGGTTCGTCTGGGCTCAATGCAAAGACCCCGCCTATCCCCGTGGCGGGGTCTTTGTTCGTCTCACTCCTCTCACTGATCTGAAGCCATGGTTGACTCCGCCCGACTCGTCGCATTCGTTCCAGCCAGGGACATCAAGCGCGCCAGAGACTTCTACGTCGACGTGCTCGGATGCGGCCTGATTGAAGTCACTCCGCATGCGTGCGTCGTGGTTGTGGGGAACACCGAGCTGCGGATCACGCACGTCGAGTACTTCGAGCCACAGCCGTTCACGGTGCTCGGCTTCGAGGTGGGCGACGTCCACGAAGAAGTGAGGCGCCTACGCGGGCTTGGCGTTGAGTTCCGCGAGTACGCCGCGATTCAGCAGGAAGAGGACGATGTCTGGGAGGTGCCGGGCGGCGGTCAGGTCGCGTGGTTTCTGGACCCGGACGGCAACACACTCTCCGTGCAGAGGACCGAGGCGGCTCACGCGTAGTGTCGGCCGATTGCGCGAGCCTGTGCCACGTACGAACCGCCGAACAGGCACACGTGCAGGAGGATCATTGCGAGCTGCCAGAGCTGCTCGCGATCCTCGTGTCCGGTCGCGCGGGGGAAGACCTCGTCGTAGGCGTCGAAGCAGCGTTGGCCAGGTCCACCGAAGACCGTGAGAAGCGCAAGGTCGACTTCGCGGTGGCCGCCGTGGGCGACGGGGTCGATCAGATAGGGCGTTCCGCTGGCGCCAGGAAGAATGTTCCCTGACCAGAGGTCTCCATGGGTGCGGGCGACCGGCTCGACAGGCCCGGCGATCTCTGGGAGCCGCTCGGCGACGCGCTCGATCAAACGCACGTCTTCCGAGCTGAAGGCGCCGCGTTCATGGGAGAGTCGGGCGAGGGGGAGCAGGCGGTTTTCAGCGTAGAACTCGGCCCACGTGTCGCGCGGATCGTTTGAGAGACTGAGCTGGTTGAAGCGCATCGGCGCGTTCGAGTACCCGCCGCCGCGTACGGGCGTGGCGCCGAACTCCGGCGCGCCGGTAGCGTGAATCGTCGCGAGGCCGCGGCCAAGGACTTCCTCGCCGCCCGTCTCGAGCGGTCCTCGTTCGATCCATTCGAGCGCGAGTAGCCGCGGGCCGTCATCATCGTCACAGAGTCCGACGACAGCCGGCACAGCGACGCCACCTGGCTCCCCAAGCCACTCGAGGCCAGCGGCCTCGTCGCTGAACATCCCCGTCTGGGCAGTTGGGCTGGACTTGACGAAGACGGTGCCGTCGGCGGTCTCGGCGCGGTAGGCATCGTTGATGTCTCCGCCCGCCGTCAGGGCTACGGACTCGACCTTCAGCCCGAGCCTCGACTCAAGCGCGGCGCGGATCTCCTCCGCCGCCATCGATCAGGCCTTCTGGCTCAAGACTTCGTCGAGCAGTCCGCGACACGCGGCCTCGACCAGATCGATCACTTCGTCGAAGCCGTTCGGACCGCCGTAATAGGGGTCCGGGACGTCGAGATCGTCCGGGGTCGACAACGGATCAAACTCGCGCAGCAGGCGGATCTTCGCTTCAAGTTCGTCTGTCGGCGCGATCGCCTGCAGGTCGCGCAAGTTCATCCGATCGGCGACGAGGATCAGGTCGTAGTGGTCGAAATCCGCGCTCGAGACCTGGCGGGCCTTCCCACCGATCGAGATGCCGCGCGCGGCGGCGTGGGCAACGCTGCGGCGATCGGGCTCTTCGCCCAGGTGCCAGCTACCGGTGCCCGCGCTGTCGATCTCGAAGCGGTGCTTCAAGCCTTCCTGCTCGACGAGATGCCGCATCACGCCTTCGCCCGTAGGCGAACGACAGATATTTCCGAGACACACAAAAAGCAGCTTGATCGGCTCGGTTTCCATGCGGGGGATTCAATCAGCTGTCCCTCCGGCGACTGTCGGTCACAAACGACGCCGCACGCGCGCGGCGGCGCGCGCGTCGAGGAACTCGGCCTGCCTCCGACTGTCACCGCCAGCAGGACCAGGGGAAGTATCAGTCAATCGCATTGGCGACAGTCGGGGTCAAAGCCTTGGGCTCCGATTACCCCGGCCGCGCCTTTTCTAATCACTGTCGGCTGCATTTAGACGATGGCGACCGTAAAGCCATCCCAGCCTTTATGTCCGACCGTCTGAATGGTCGTCGCCTGGACCGTGGGGTCGGATTTTAGGTTCACGTGCAGCCGCCGGTTGCCACGCGTTTGTTCGTCACTGGAAGCGGGGTCGGCGAGCGTGCCGCCGCGCACCACGTTGTCGACGATGATCATCGCGCCAGGCCGTGAGAGCGTGCGCGCGAGGGCGAAGTACTCGGGGCTGTTCTGCTTGTCGGCGTCGATAAATACGAAGTCGAAAGGCGCCGGTGGCTCGTCGAGCATCGCCTCGAGCAGTTCAAGCGCCGGGCCGACCTGGATCTCGACGCGATCCGACAGGCCGGCCGCCACAAGATTCTCGGCCGCGACTTCAGCATGGTGGGGGACAAGCTCAAGGGTTGTGACCGATCCCGACTCGCCGACCGCGCGGGCCAGTCCGATCGTGCCGTATCCGCCCAAAGTGCCCACCTCAAGCACGCGCCGCGCGCCGCCGAATCGAACGAGTATTGCCAGGAACTCGGCCTGCGCGCGCGAGACGTCGATCGCAGGAAGACCACCCTCGGCGTTTCGCTGGAGCGCTGCGACGAGCTCCGCGTCGTGGCCGATCAGCTGCTCGACGATGTAGTCGTCCGTTGTCTTCCAGGCTTCTTGATCGCGCATTGCCTCACCCTAAACAGCGGCGGCGAGCAGCTGGTCCACGCGATCGAGGCCCGCGAGGAACTCTTCGGCGGTGACGATCGTCAAGTCGCGCACATATGAGCGCACAAGCTCGGGCTCTGCCGTCACACAGAAGCGCGCACCACCGATCTGGGCCACGGCCGCGAGCAGGTCGTCGTGGCGGTTGGCAGTGAGATGGGGGAGGTCGTACGGATCTGCCACAAAGAGCGTCGCCGTCGCGAGCCGGTCGACGAACTCCGCGGCGCGTCCGGCTGCCGCCTGTTTCTCAAATGCCTTCCTGCGCAGAACTCCATCCAACTCGGCGAACTGGCGTGGGCTGGAGACCAGCTCGAACTCGCCCTCTCGGTGGGCTTCGAGCAGGGCGTGGGCAGGGGAGTAGTCGGGTCCGAGAAACCCGGCCACCAGCACGTTCGTGTCGAGTACGGCCCGAATCACCGCGTGATCGGATTTGTGCGGCGGTATGCGCGCACTTCGTCGAGCGCAGCCTGCATCGCCTGGTCCGCCGTGAGCGTCGTCAACGCACGCGACTGCGCGGCCGACTCGATCCCGAGCGCCACGCGCAGGGCGCGCTCGACTACTGCCGATTCCTTTTCGTTCTGCCGCGCGGCCGCAACCTTCAACGCCCGATGCACGACTGGATCGACATATGCCGTCAATTTGGCTTTTGTAGACATGACGTCATATTGACACACCACATGCTTTACGCTGCCACATATGCGCGATTACCTCAAGACAGTCTCAGAACGCGTCGTCGTTTTCGACGGCGGAATGGGCGCCACGCTCGAAGCCTTCGACCTCTCACTCAAGGACGACTACAAGCTCCCCGGCCGTGCCCACGAAGCCCTGATCCTCAATCGTCCGGAAGTGATCGAAGGCGTCCACCGCAGCATGGTCGAAGCCGGCGCGATGGTCGTAGAAACAGACACATTCCAGGCATCGCGCCTGAAGCTCAGCGAATGGGAGTTCGCCGACGGCACCACGCTCGCCGAACACACCCACGAGATCAACGTCAAGGCAGCGCAGATCGCGCGCGCAGCAGCTGGCGAAGACTTGTTTGTCGCCGGATCGATCGGCCCGACCGGAATGCTCCCGGCGTCAATGGAGCCTGGCCTCTCCGAGATCACCTTCGCCGAGCTTGCCGAGACTTTCCGCGAGCAGACCGTCGGCCTGCTTGAGGGCGGCGTCGACCTGATCATCATCGAAACCGCGCAGGACATTCTTGAAGTCAAGGCGGCGATCTTCGGAGCGCGCCAGGCGATGAAGGAATCCGACCGCCGCGTGCCGATCCAGACTTCGATCACGCTGCTGCCGAACGGCGGCAAGATGCTGCTCGGAACAGACGTTGACGCCGCACTCACCACGCTCGAAGCGCTGAAGGTCGATGTGATCGGCCTGAACTGCTCGACCGGCCCGAACGACATGCGTGACGCGATCCGCTTCCTCGGCGAGAACTCAGCCGTCCCGGTCCACTGCATCCCCAACGCCGGTCTCCCGATCCAAGGCGACGACGGCGAAACCATCTTCCCCGAAGAGCCCGAGCCGCTGGCCGAAGCACTCGGCGAGTTCATCGAGCAGTATGGAATCAGCATCGTCGGTGGCTGCTGCGGCACCACGCCGGCGCACATCAAGGCGATCGCCGAGCGCTGCGCCGACCTGCCCGTCAAGCCCCGCCCCGCCCCGCGCCCGCCGCGTGTCTCCTCGATGATCGGCGCGACCGACCTTGTCCAGACTCCGGCCCCCACGCTCGTGGGCGAGCGCGTCAACTCGCAGGGCTCGCGCGCTGCAAAGGAAATGCTGCTGGCCGACGACTACGACGGCCTCGTCCAGGTCGCAGAGAACCAGGTCGAGGGCGGCGCGCACGTGCTGGACCTCTGCGTCGCAGTGACCGAGCGCCCAGATGACGAAGCAGAGCAAATGCGCGAGGTCGCCAAGCGCGTCTCGTTGACCCAGCCCGCGCCGCTGCAGATCGACTCAACCGAACCCGACGTGATCAAGCTCGCACTCGAGCAGACCCCGGGCCGCGCGATCGTCAACTCGATCAACCTCGAGGCCGGTCGCGACAAGCTCGACACCGTTGTGCCGCTGGCGATCGAGCACGGCGCCGCTGTGATCGCGCTGACGATCGATGAAGTCGGGATGGCAAAGACCGTCGAGCGCAAGGTCGAGATCGCCCAGCGCATCCACGAACTTGCCTGCGGCGAACACGGCCTCGACGAAGAGGTGCTGATCTTTGACCTCCTGACCTTCACGCTCACCACCGGTGACGAGGAGTGGCGCCCGTCCGCGATCGCGACGATCGAGGGCATCCGCGAACTCAAGAAGGCACTGCCGAACGTCAAGACCTCACTCGGCGTCTCGAACGTCTCGTTCGGCGTCGGCCAGCCGGCCCGCGCCGTGCTGAACTCCGTCTTCCTGCACCACTGCGTCGAGGCCGGGCTTGACCTCGCGATGGTCAACCCAAACCACATCACGCCTTACGGCGAGATCTCCGACGAAGAGCGCAAGCTCGCCGACGACCTCGTATTTGACCGCTCCGAAGACGCCCTGCAGAAGTTCATCGAGCACTTCGAGGGCAAGGGCGAAGAGGACGTCAACGAAGCCGCAGACCCGACCGAGGGCATGGAGCCAGAAGAGGCCCTGCACTGGCACATCCTGCGCCGCAAGAAGGATGGCGTCGAGGACTGGATCGACAAGTGCAACGAGAAGATCGGCGCAGTGCCGACGCTCAATGAGGTCTTGCTCCCGGCGATGAAGGAAGTCGGCGACAAGTTCGGCGCCGGCGAACTGATCCTGCCTTTCGTGCTGCAGAGCGCCGAGGTCATGAAGAAGGCCGTCGCGCGCCTGGAGAATTACCTCGACCGGATCGAGGGCTACACCAAGGGCACAGTTGTGCTCGCGACCGTTTTCGGCGACGTCCACGACATCGGCAAGTCGCTGGTCAAAACGATCCTCACCAACAACGGCTACACCGTGGTGGACCTCGGAAAGCAGGTTCCGGTCGGAGACATCGTTGACGCGGCCAAGGAGAACGACGCGACCGCGATCGGACTCTCCGCGCTGCTCGTCTCCACTTCCAAACAAATGCCGCTCGCCGTCCAGGAGCTGCACCGCCAGGAGCTGCCGTTCCCCGTGTTGCTGGGTGGCGCGGCAATCAACCGCAAGTTCGGTTACCGCGCTTCATATGTGAACGGCAAGGTCGACGACACGATCTACGAGCCCGGTGTTTTCTACTGCAAGGATGCCTTCGAGGGTCTCTCAGTGATGGACCAGCTCGTCGAGCCCGAGGATCGCGAGATCCTGATCACCAAGACGGCCGAGGCCGCAGCTGAACTGCGCAAGGAAAAGGAAGTCGTGGACACGGGCCCACCGGTCACAGACGACTCGGTCCGCTCCGCGGTGCAGACCGATCTGCCCGTGCCAGAGCCGCCGTTCTGGGGCCAGCAGGAGATCGAAGTGCCGCTCGAGGAGGTCTACAACTTCCTCGACACGCACGTGCTCTACAAGCTGCACTGGGGCGGCCGCGGCATGAGCCCCGAGGATTACCGCAAGCTCCTCCAGGACGACTTCCAGCCGCGCCTCGAGCGCATGTGGAATGAGCAGACCTACCTGCACCCGCGCGCAAAGCTTGGCTACTTTCCTTGCTACTCCGTGGGCAACGAGATCTTCGTGATCGACCCCGAGGACCGCAGCAAGCCGGTCAGCGAGGCGCGCGTGATCAACAAGCTCTACTCACCGCGCCAGCCGCGTCACGATCGAATCGCACTCTCTGACTTTTACAAGCCCAAGGAAGTGGTCGAGGAGACCGGCGTCTACGACGTCGTCGCGCTCCAGGCCGTAACTGTTGGTGACGAGGTCACCGAGTTGATGGCGCAGCTCGAAGAGAACGGCGAGTTCGCCGAACAGCTCTTCGTGCACGGCCTCGGCGTTCAGACCGCAGAGGGCACGTCCGAGTGGCTGCACGACAAGGTCCGTCGTGACCTGGGCGCTGAAGAGGGTCAGGGCCGCCGCTACTCATGGGGCTACCCGGCCATTCCCGAGCAGTCCGAGCACGAGAAGGTCTTCGATCTGCTCGACGCTCCGTCGATCGGCATGCGCCTTTCAGGTGGATTCGCGGTCGAGCCCGAGCAGTCAACGGTTGCGATCATCGCCTACCACCCGCAGGCCGTCTACTACGGCACCAGGAGCGGCCGTTTGCCCGCTCCGGGCGTCAAAATGCCCGACCAGCTGATCAAGGGCACAGAACGCGACCCAGCTGTGCGAGCCGTTCTTCTTGAAGACCCGCGCGAAGGTGCAATTGAGGACGAGTTCGATGACAGCTGAGCCCCGTCAGCAATAGTTCGTAAAACCCCTGAAAGCCGCACAGACATGCGGCTTTCAGCTATGTGGTTAGCCATTGTCCAAAGGTCATAAACGATCTTTCGCCATCGGTACAAGAAAGCGTGTGGGCGCCACCCATACCTTGAGCCTTGTATTCACGAAACCACTGCCTGGAGCCACGGCGCCAGCGCTCGCAATTGACCGGAAGGGGCATGCGAACAACATGAAACGCAAAGTTTTCATCATCGGACTGGGGATCATGGCGCTCGCTGCGCTGGCTTACCCAGCCATCGGAATGGCTGCAGAGAATCTGCACACGATTCCCGACAGAGGGGCCGGCGGACCAGCTTTCGCCATCAACACGCTCTGGGTGTACATCGCAGCCATCCTCGTTATTTTCATGCAGGTCGGCTTCATGTTCTTGGAGATCGGCTTCTCGCGTGGTAAGAACGCCGGAACGATCGTCGCGAAGATCCTTGTGAACTTCTCGATTGCCGCGCTGGCTTACTACCTCGTCGGTTTCGCGTTCGCTTTCGGTTCCAACGGCGGCAACGTCGACCTGATCGGTAACGCGGGATTCCTGCTCACAAATGTCGGCGACCAAACGGTCACGTTCCCTGCGATGGGCTTCTCAAACGCCCAGATCGAAGCGAAGTGGCTCTTCCAGTTCTCGTTCGCGGCAGTCTCGCTGGCGATCGTCTGGGGATCGACGCTCGAGCGCATCAAGTTCGGCGTTTACATAATCTACGCGGTCATCTTCGCGGCATTCATCTACCCGATCGGCTCGCACTGGGTCTTCGGTGGTGGATGGCTTCAGGCCAACCTCGGTATGCAGGACTTCGCGGGTTCGACCGCCGTCCACCTCATCGGTGCAACTGGCGCCCTCGCTGTACTGCTTCTGCTTGGACCGCGTAAGGGCAAGTTTGGTGCCGACGGAAAGCCGCGCGCGATCCCCGGCCACAACATGCCGCTGTTCGGACTTGCCGCACTCGTGCTGCTGGTCGGATGGCTGGGATTCAATCCGGGATCGGGACTCGGCGCGATCGACGGTCGCTTCGCTGAGGTTGCAATGGTCACGATCATCGCTGCCGCTTCCGGAGTGATCGGAGCGCTCATCACAGGCCTGGTCATGCAGAAGACAATTGACATCGGCATGATCGGAAACGGTCTGATTGCCGCTCTGGTTGCCATCACTGCAGGCTCCGGCTATGTCGAGAACTGGGCGGCCGTGCCGATCGGCTTCATCGGCGGCGTCATCGTCGTTGTTGGCGTGATCATGATCGAGAAGAAGCTCGACGACCCGGTTGGTGTGCTCTCCGCACATGGTCTGGCAGGGATCTGGGGCACACTCGCGTGTGGTCTGTTCACCGTCCCGGCCCTGGCTGAGTACAACGCAGTTGGAGAGGGCGGCCTGTTCTACACCGGTAGCTTCAAGCAGCTCGGCGTTCAGGCGCTCGGTGTTGTCGCAGTGTTCGCGTTTGTCTTCGTGACATCGCTGATCGTCTTCGCGATCATCAAGGCGACCTACGGCCTGCGCGTCAGCGAAGCTGAAGAGGACGCCGGTCTCGACATCGTCGAGCACGGTATGTACGGCTACCCGGAGCAGTTCATTCCCGCTTCGGAGCTCGTGGGAAGTGGCCTTCCGGGCTCACCGACCCACGCCTCCAGTGTCCTGTCCACACCACCCGCAGCGCCCGCCGGCGCCAAGGCATAAGGAGGATCACGGACATGAAGAAGATCGAGGCATATGTACGCCACGAAGCATTCGAGTCGATCCGTAAGGAATTGCTCGACGCCGGTATCCCGAGCTTGACGATTGTTGACGTCAAGGGTTCGGGTCGCCAGAAGGGCATCACCGAGTCGTACCGCGGTTCGGAGCTGGTGATCCACCTACGCCCCAAGCTCAAGATTGAGTGCGCGGTCGACGACAGCGAACTCGCGACGGTTACCGACGTGATCCTCAAGCACGCGCGCACCGGCGAAGTTGGAGACGGAAAGATCTTCGTCTTCAACATTGAGGAAGCGATCCGCATCCGAACCGGTGAGCGCGGAGCCTCCGTGCTCCAGTCACACGAGTCGGAAGAGATTCCCTCTGGGGTTTGAATCACCCCCTCCTGGATGGTGGATGGATGGAGCGCCTCGGACCTTTTGGTCCGGGGCGTTTTCATTTGCCGTTAAAGGGCGCCGAAGCGGCTGACCAATTTTCAGTAACTAAAGAAACTCTCTGGTACGCCGATCAACTCAGTGGATTTGCCGCGTACGACCGCCGCTATATTCGGTCGGCAGGCACCTTGACTTGCATCTTCGATGGCCCTCCCTGACATAACTCTTCAGCTCGCCGGCGAATCCGGCGAAGGCGTCATCTCTGGTGGCGACATCCTCACTGCAGGAGCCGCGCGGGCTGGCTACTGGGGCCTGACCTTCCGCACTTACCCCGCCGAGATCAAGGGCGGGCCCTGCATGTTCCAGCTGCGCATCGGCGCCGACCGGATTCGCTCGATCGGAAACGAGACCGGGCTGCTCGTCTGTTTCAACCAAGAGGGCTTCGACCTCCAGCACGGAACGGTTGGCCCGGAGGGCATCGTGATCGCCGACGCCGAGTCGTGCAAGGTGACCGACGAATTCGCCGGGCGCTCCTTTGAAGTTGCCTTCAGCCAGATCGCCGAAGAGGCCGGTGGATCACGCCGCGGCAAGAACATGGTGATCGTCGGCATGACCTGCGGCCTCCTGGATGTCGACACAGAACAGATCGAGAACTTGATCCTCAAGCGTTATGCGCACAAGGGCGACGTCGGCGAGTCCAACATTGCGTCGCTTCGCGCCGGCGTGATCCACGCCCGCGAGAACCTTCCCGACGTCTGCAACATCCAGCACCCCAAAGAGCCCGAGCGTGAACGCATCCTGCTTTCAGGAAACCAGGCGATCGTCGCCGGCGCTCTCCACGCAGGTCTCACCTACTACGCGGGCTACCCGATCACGCCGGCGTCTGACATCCTGGAATCCCTCGCCGCGCGCCTTCCGCGCATGAACGGTGTCGCGATTCAGACCGAGGACGAGATTGCCGCGCTGGCGTCTGTGCTCGGCGCAAGCTTCACTGGCGCGAAGGCGATGACCGCGACGTCCGGACCCGGCCTTTCTCTTATGGCAGAACTGATCGGCCTGGCAGGCACGGCCGAGATTCCCTCGGTGATCATCGACGCACAGCGCGCTGGGCCATCAACCGGTATGCCGACCAAGACCGAGCAG
Source organism: Solirubrobacterales bacterium (assembly GCA_016185345.1). Taxonomy (GTDB): domain Bacteria; phylum Actinomycetota; class Thermoleophilia; order Solirubrobacterales; family JACPNS01; genus JACPNS01. Next base: position 76,139 of record JACPNS010000021.1, read on the forward strand.
AGCGACCTGAATCAGGCCGTCTACGGTTCACACGGCGAAGCGCCGCGTGTCGTGATCGCGCCGACCACGGTCGACGACTGCCTCGTCTGCACAGTCGACGCCTTCAATGCCGCCGAGACTTATCAAGTCCCGGTCATCCTGCTTTCTGACCAGTCGCTGAGCCACCGCCTGGAAACGGTGGACCGCCCAGACCTATCGACGATCGCGGTCGAGAACCGCGTCACGCCGAACGGCAGCGCGGGGGACCAGCGTTACCAACGCTACGAGCTGACCGAATCCGGCGTCTCGCCGATGGCGATCCCCGGTGCACCGGGCGCGTACGTCTCTACCGGCATCGAACACGACGAACTCGGTCACCCCGGCTACACGCCAGAGCTACACATTGCGATGCAGGACAAGCGCTTCAAGAAGCTCGACCCGCTCCGCGAGACCGGTCGCGTAACTGTTTCCGGACCGGAGCAGGCCAGGGTCGGAATCCTCGGCTGGGGCTCGACCGAGGGCGCAGCAGTCGAGGCGGCAGAGATGCTGCGCGAGCGCGGAGTCAGCGCCGCCACTTTCTACCCGCGCATCCTTGCGCCACTTCCGATCCGCCGGATCCAGGACTGGGCCGAGGGCATGGAAACGATCTTCGTGCCCGAGGTTAACTACACCGGCCAGTTCGCGCGGATCCTTCGTGCAGACTGCGGTATTGAAGTAGTCGCGCAGTCGCAGATCACTGGGTATCCGTTCACCGCGGCGGACATCGCGGACTTCATCGCGGAGCGCGTACCGTCGCCCGCCACGGCGACGGCCTAAAAGGAGCAACGAAGATGACCACCAACCCAAAGGATTTCAAGTCAGATCTCAAGCCGATCTGGTGCCCGGGTTGCGGCGACTTCGGCGTACTTGCTGCCGCATACCGCGCGTTCGCCGAGCTCGATCTTGACCCGGACCGCACGGTCGTCGTCTCTGGAATCGGCTGCTCAAGCCGCTTCCCAGGCTTCGTCACAACCTACGGGTACCACGGCGTGCACGGCCGCGCGTTACCCACGGCAATGGGCGTGAAGATGGCCAACCCTGAACTAGACGTGATTGCTGTCGGCGGCGACGGCGACGGATTCGCGATCGGCGGGGGCCACTTCCCGCACGCCGCGCGCCGCAACGTCGACATCACATACATCGTGATGGACAACGAGATCTACGGCCTGACCAAAGGCCAGGTCTCACCAACCTCGCTGCACCAACAGAAGTCACCGAGCTCGCCCTACGGAAACATGGAGCAGCCGCTGAACACGATGGCCACGGCGATTGCGGCCGACGCGTCGTTTGTCGCGCGCGGAGCGTCCTTCCGCCCGAAGGAGCTGACCGAGCTCGTCATCGCGGGCATGCGCAACCCCGGCTTCTCGTTCATCGACGCCTACTCGCCTTGCACCGCCTTCAACAACCGCACGCAGATCTGGAAGGACGAGGTCTCTCAGCTCGACGAGAATCACGACCCGGGCGATCGGGCGGCGGCGTTTGCGCAGGCGCTCGAGGACCCGATGGCGCTCGGAATCTTCTACAAGCACGAACGCACGACGATGGCTCAGCACCTCCAGGCACTGAAGGACAACTCAGAGCCGACGACGCCGGACGCGCTGCTCGACAGCTACGCGCTCGACGTAAAAGTTGCCAGCTAGTTCTCGTTGAAGAACTTCTTGTCGAACTGTGGCGTCGGGTCGATCGCGATCATTCGCGTGTCCGCGGCCGGTGCGTCATTGCCGTCGAGGATTTCGGCCTTGCCGAAAAGGTCGCCGGCCAGCTTGTAGCCGACTTCGTGTGTGCCGCGACGAAGCGGGGTGACGTCAAGCTTGTAAGTCTTCACGGCTCCCGCGGCGAGCGGCCCCAGGTTGAAACTGCTTGAGAGCGCCGAGTTGTACGGCGTGGTCTGCGCGTAGTCGACCTCTGATGTGAGCCAGATCGGACGCACTTCAGAAGCTGCGCCGATCTGCTTCACGCGCATCCGCAGCCCTTCGATCGTGACTATCAGCTGCGGAATCGCCGTCGTGTCGGTGTTGCGAATCTTCAAAACGAAGTCCGTGGGGGTGCCCAGGAACTGGCGTTTCGGGAACTTCCACTCTTCGACAGTGACGCTCCAACTGCCGCTTTGCGCGTTGCTGTTCTGAGCCTCCCCGCCGCCGCAACCGGCGAGCGTGATCGCGACGGCGACGAGTAACGCCACCACCAAAGAATGGGCGGGCATGCGCCACGCAGAAATTTGCTCAGACTCCTCCACAGTCAAGACCGCTCGCAAGATACCACCAGCTCAAGCAGCAAACCGCGCAAATCCCGATGTTTGTGCAGGATTTGGAGACGAAATAGGAAACTCGCCTAGATATGATCTGCATTCGGAATTTGGGGACCTGACCCGCTGTGTTGCATAGGAGCAGACACGTCGGTGTCTGGGCAACTGCTGGGATAGCGAAAAGGATGGCTGCTTTGGAAGCTGCCGTGGGTAATTGTGGGGCGACGCTTTGAACTATGCGTCGAAGGGGTATGACGCTGTAAGAGAGTTTCTCGTCGAGATCGGCGAGATGGTGATCCTCGGTGGAAAAACCTTGGTCTCCGCGGCCAGGCCTCCGTACCCGTACGGTGGCGAGTTTGTCCAGCAGTTTCTCTTCGCGCTCAAACTCTGCTGGTTCCCGCTGGTCGTCTCCACGATCGCGCTCGGCTACGGAGCGCCCGGGCTGCAGGCAGCGAACATCTTTACGATCCTCGGATCGATCGACCGTCTCGGCGGATTCTTTGTGCTTGCGTCGATCCGTGAATTCGCCCCGTTCGTCACCGCAATCGTCATGGCCGGCGTCGCCGGGACGGCAATCACTGCAGACCTCGGCGCGCGCAAGATCCGTGACGAACTCGACGCTCTCGCGGTGCTGGGCGTGGACGCAGTCAAGAACCTCGTCGTCCCGCGCTTCTTTGCACTGATGATCCTCACTGGCCTGTTCGACGTCTTCGCGCTGATGCTCGGCGTTTCGGGCGGAGTGATCGCAACACTCGTCAATGGCGCTCCGCTCGGTCCGTTCTGGGCAACCTTCTTCACCAACGCGTCGGTCACAGACCTCTGGGGGTCGATAGTCAAGACCACCGTCTTCGGAGCGATCATCGCGATCGTCTGCTGTTACAAGGGAATGAATGCGAAGGGCGGCGCCGAGGGAGTCGGCCGCGCCGTCAATCAGGCGGTCGTCATCGCCTTCATCGGCGTATTTGCATTCAACATCGTCTTCACGCAGGCGCTTTTGGCCACCAATCCCGAGATCACGCAGATCAGGTAGACGGCGATGGTCGACGCACGCAACCGGGTTGAACAGTGGATCGAGGATTTCGGTCGCGTCGTGAAGTTCGGCTCGGAAGTTGTCGTGGACATCTTCAACGGCCGCGTCATGACCTTCTTCGGCGAGACGCTGCGCCAGGCAGGCGTGCTGATCATCGGCTCCGCGGTCGTGATCTGGACACTGATGTTCTTCGTCGGCCTGCAGTGCGGAATTGAAGGGGCGTATTCGCTTCGTGCGTTCGGCGCGCCCGCCTATGCCGGAGTCTTCACCGCTTGGTGCGACCTGCGAGAGATCGCCCCGTACGCATTCGGCTACATGATGTGCGCCAAGGTTGGTACGGGAATCGTCGCCGAGATCGGCTCAATGCGCATCAATGACGAAATCGACGCGCTCGAGGTCATGGGCATCGACTCCGTGCTCTTCCTTGCCTCAACGCGCCTGCTCGCCGCATGGCTCGTGCTTCCGTTTCTCTACGTCACCGGCGTCGCCGGTGCGTTCCTCGCGTCATACCTGGCGGTGGTCCAGCAGGTCGGAGATGTCTCGAGCGGTTCGTACTCGCTGATCTTCTGGCTGTTCCAGAACCCACCAGACCTCTTGTTCAGCGTCATCAAGGCGATGACGATGGCCACGTTCATCGTGATCATCGCCTGTTACTACGGCTACAACGTCACGGGTGGCCCTGTTGGCGTGGGTACCGCGACCGCCAAGTCGATGGTTGCGAACATCGTTGTTGTCCATCTTGTGGGAATGATGGGCACCGTCTTCTTCTGGGGGGCGAACCCACGCGCTCCTATTGGAGGTTGACGGTGCCCTATCCCAAAACGCAAAATTGTGCTTGGTTTGAGAAGCGAAGCGTTCGCTTGATCATCGGGTTTGAATGCGCGATCATTGAAAGGTGGCGTCAGCCATGACGGAGGACAATTTCGGGCCAGGTCAGGATGCGGATCGGGATGATCGGGAGGCCCGCAGCGAGGATGCTGTGACGGAAGCTCAGAACTATGGGGACGGCGATCGATTTGTCGACCCGCAAACAGGCGAATCTTTTCCGACGGCGCTGCCGCCGGAGCGGCGACCCGTCGAACCGACCGTCCACCTGGACGAGTTCGGCAACCGCATTCCTCCGAATGCGCCCGGCTATGAGCACGCCGGACCCTACGACTTTCACTCGCAGACGGTTCGCGATCACGGCGCCCAGCGCAGCGCGATCCAGTTCGTCGACGTGCACAAGGCTTTTGGTCGGAACAAGGTCCTCAACGGCCTGAACCTCGACATTCCAGAAGACCAGATCTCGATGATCCTCGGACCGTCAGGTACGGGTAAGTCGGTCTGCATCAAGCACATGGTCGGATTGCTCTACCCCGACCAGGGCGACGTCCTCGTGCACGGCGAATCAGTTCCCGCAATGGCAGACGACCGGCTCTTTGAGGTGCGCAAGAAATTCGGCGTGCTCTTCCAGGACGGCGCGCTCTTCGGATCGATGAACCTCTTCGACAACGTGGCCTTCCCGCTGCGTCAACACACCGACAAGTCCGAGGCGGACGTGACGGAGATCGTCAGCCGTCGCCTCCAGGAGGTCGGACTGGGCAACGACGGCGACAAGATGCCGAACGAGCTCTCTGGCGGAATGCGCAAGCGCGCTGGATTTGCCCGCGCGCTGGTGCTCGACCCAGACATCGTGCTCTTCGACGAGCCGGACTCAGGCCTCGACCCGGTCCGCACGGCGCTGCTGTGTGACCTGATCCAGGAGATCCACAACGAAAACGGCGGCGCGTACGTGGTCATCACCCACGACATTCTTTCTGCGCGCCGAGTAGCCGAACACATCGCGCTGCTCTGGAAGGGCCGCATCGTCGACGCCGGCCCGGCTCAGGAGTTGTTCAACTCCGAGAACCCGTTCGTAAAACAGTTCTTGACGGGCGACGCCGCTGGTCCCTTGGGCATGGAGTAGACCGCAGCAAAGTGAACCGAAAATCTTGTCAGTCATCGCGGGCCAGTGCGGCCTTCACCAGCGCCCCCTCGGAGGGGCGCTTGGCGCGTCTACGGGCGGTCAGTCCTGGCCGGCCTCAGGCGGGCGATTGCGCGTGGTAACCAAGCAGCAAAGGCAGATCGCTATAGCGGCACTGGTGGCCGCACTGCTGATCGTCATCTGGCTGGTCATGCAGAGCGGTGGCTACGTCGTGAACGCACGCTTTGAGACCGGCGGGCAGCTCGTCAAGGGTGCAAATGTGACCGTTGGCGGCAAGGCGATCGGCAAGGTCGAATCGATCACGCTGACCGAAGACAATCAGGCCAATGTGAAGATGAAGATCAACGACGACTCGCTTGATCCGCTGCACCGCGGAACTACGGCGACGATCCGTCAGTTCTCACTGTCTGGTGTTGCAAACCGATTTGTGGCGCTTGCGCCCGGGCCGAACAACGCCGCGAAGATTCCGAACGAAGGCATCATCGCGACCGACGACACCGAGTCGCCGGTGGACCTTGACCAGCTGCTGAACAGCTTTACGCCGAAGGTCACCCGGGGCCTCCAGGGATTCATCAAGGGCAGCGCGACGCAGTACAAGGATGATCCTTCAACTCCGCTGAATGAGACGACCTACGGAAACCAGGCGCTGCGGTACATCGCTCCGTTCTTTGATGCTGGGGCGCGGCTTGCGGCCTCGGTCGCCAAAGATGACGAAACACTGGCGTCATTCCTGGTTGTTTCGGACCGTGCGACGACCACGCTTGCTGCTCAAAAGGAGCAGATCAAAGCGATGTTCACGAACTTGACGAGGTTTACGACGGCCGTTTCCGCGGAGTCGGAAGAGCTTGACAAAGCACTGGCTGTTCTGCCGGAGACGCTGCAACAGGGCACTGTCGCCTTCAGGCAACTGCGACCAACGTTCGACGCCCTGGAGAACCTGTCCGACAAGTCCGATCCGATCGGTAAGAACGGGGGGGACGGACTCGCGGAATTATTCATCAAATTGAAGCCGCTGATTGACAACTCGGAGCCGACCCTCGGCTACCTGCGCGAGCTAGTCAATCAGGGCGGCAAAAACAACGACCTCACCGACCTGTTCGCCGGCCAACCGTCGCTTACAAAGAAGGCCAAGACCGCGTTCCCCAACTCCACGAGCGCGATGCAGACCGGGCAGATCGTCCTGCAGTTCCTGCGTCCGTACACCCCGGAGCTGACCAGCTGGTTCTCGCGCTTTGGACAGATTGCCGCCAACTATGACGCGAACGGCCACTACGTGCGTGTCGCCACGCAATCGGGTGCATTCAAGCTGAATGGAAGTGGTCAGCTGACCCCGAGTGGAAACAATTCGCTCGATCAGTACGGCAAGACGGGCACTTCTCGATGCCCAGGAACTGGCGCGCAGAACGCCGGAGATGGCTCCAACCCGTTTACGGCTGGCGGAACTCTCGACTGTGACCCCTCGATTCAGCTGCCTGGCCCCTAGGCGATGAGCATGCGAAACCAGACCTCCGAAATCGTCACAGCAGCGTCGCCGCGCCGTATTTCGGTGCGGGGTCGCCGCGTCATCGCTCTGGCAATCGTCGTCGCCGCCGCAGCGGTCGTCGTTGTCTCTTCAGTGGGCGCGGGTAACGGCGACGGATACCGGATCCGCGCGGTCTTTGTCAACGCATCGGGGATCACCAAGGGCGCTGATGTGCGCGTGGCCGGTGCAAACGTCGGCTCGATCACCGGAATCTACGTCGGCAGGAACAACCTCGCGTCCGTGATCCTCGATGTCACGGACCCGGCGTTCCAGCCCTTCTATAGCGACGCCAAGTGCCGAATCAGACTCCAGTCACTCATCGGCGAAAAGTTCGTCGACTGCGATCCGGGTATTCCGACGAAACCACCACTCCCAGCGGACCCATCGGATGCCGAGCGGGTAATCCTCGGGCCGAGCAAAACCAGTTCTCCGGTCGATCCAGATGAGCTACTCGACGCCATGCGTGAACCGCAACGCGAACGTTTCCGGGTGATCATCAACGAGCTCGGCATCACATTGACCGGTCGCGGTCAGGACCTTCAGGACATTCTCAATCGCTTTGACCCAACGTTCTTGAACGTCAACAAGATTCTCAAAATCCTCGCCGAGGAGAACAAGAATCTCGTTCGCCTTGCTGAGGACGGCGATCGGTCGCTGAAGTCACTGGCCGAGAATCGCGACCGTATCGTCGGTCTTTTCAAGAACGCGGACAAAGCTTCCAGGGCGACCAACGCCAAACAGCAGCAGCTTGCCGAGACGCTCGCTCGACTACCTGCGTTCCTTGACGAACTTGAGAAAACCGCTCCAGTACTGGAAAACTTTGCGAATCAAGCTGCGCCTGTCGCGGCGTCGACCCGCGCTGCGTCCGCTGATCTTTCCCAATTCGTTACCGGAACGAAAAAGTTCGTCGATTCCGCCAACCCGGCCCTGAAGCGATTCGGCGTGACAGCAGATGTCTTCCGCGCGCAGATCCCGGCCTTGCAACCGGTGGCAGAGACGTTGAACACGATTGGTGACAACCGGTCGTCGGTCACGAACTTGAAAAAGCTGCTCAAGAGCTTCGGCGACGATCAGAATGGCTACGCGAACCTGGCGTCAATGGCGATTGGGCTCGCGGGAGCAGGCAACGGAAAAAACTCTTTCGGGCACTTCCTGCGTTCGGCCGCGGTGCTTCAGGGGAGTTGCCTGAACTACGTCCAAACGAGCAACTCGGGATGCATGGCGAATTTCTCCGAGGACCGCTCGGCAACCAACAGCGAACCCTCCGAGAAGCTGACAGCGCCGCCGACGAAGTCGAGCGCCTCAAGCCTTGCTTCCGATACGGCGGCACTCGACTATTTGCTCGGGGGTGACAACTAGTGCGCCGCCAGGGAGTCGCTGACAACCCAGTTCTCGTTGGTGCAGGAGCGATCCTCGTGATGCTCGTGATGATCCTGCTCAGCTACAACGCCACGACCGGCCTTCCGTTCGTCCCGACGTACAACATCACCGCTGAAATCCCCAACGGGGCGGCCTTGGTTAAGGGCAATGAAGTCCGGATCGGAGGCGCGCGCGTCGGCATCGTCCGATCAATTACCCCGATTGAAGAGAACGGTAAGTACCGAGCCCAGATCGCCCTGAAGCTGGACAAGAATATCGGTCCGATTCCCGTCAATTCTGAAGTCGAGGTCCGCCCAAAGTCTACGATCGGGCTCAAGTATGTTGAATTGACGCTGGGCGACTCCTCGCAAACGATCGCCAACGGCGGAGGACTGCCACTTGCACAATCGACCGTGGCGACTGAATTCGAGGACCTGCTCAATACTTTCGACAAGCGGGTCCGCGAGGGTAACAAGCGGTCGCTTCAGGAGTTTGGCAACGCGTTTGCCGGCCGCGGAGCGGACCTGAACACTGCGTTCGGCGAGCTTGGCCCGCTTTTTCAGAACCTTGAACCAGTCGCCCGGACAATTTCCGACCCGGCTGCCCGCTTGGGCGACTTCATAGCCGCGCTTGCACAGGCGGCACGGGACACCGCTGTCACCGGGGACCAAGCAGGTGAGGTGTTTGCGAACGCAGACGTCACTTTTGCCGCATTCGCGGCCGCATCCGACGGCATCCAGCAGAGCCTTCAGGAATCACCATCGACTCTCGCTGTGCTCACGGAGACTTTTCCTGCCGAGCGCCAGTACTTCCGCCAGCTCACTGGCCTGGTCGAGAAGTTCCAACCCGGGGCCCCGTACCTTCCTGCAGTATCGGCCAACCTCGCGGATATCACGCGAAATGGACCTGTGGCGTTTGACAAGCTCTACAAAACCACGCCGGCATTCAACACGACGTTCACGAAGCTCGGCGCATTTGCAGGAGACCAGCAGGTACGTCTCGGGCTCAACGGCTTGAAGAACTTCGTTGTGACGATCAATGCACCGCTGAAGTACATCACTCCGGCGCAGACCACGTGCAACTATTTCGGCCTGTTTGCGCGCAATATCGCGTCGACGGTCTCATCGCGTGACAACGGAGTTGGCTGGCTGCGATTTGGAATCATTGCTGGCTGGCCTGGTCCTTCGCCGCGAACAAACAGTGAGGTTGGGCCTGCCAGCGGAATCGCCAACTTCGCTCAACCGAGCCTGGCCAACCAGGACGCGACGGACTTCCTCCAGTCGAATCCATACCCGACCACGGGCCAGAACAACGTCTGTGGTGCCGGAAACGAAGTCACCAAGGGTAAGAACGTCAACACTGGTGTAGGCACTCTGCCCAAGAGCCCCACGCTCCAGCAGCCAGGCAAAATCAAGAGCGGAAAGACGACCGAGGACACACAAGCGATCGGCTCTGACCAGGTGCGAACGAAATGACCTTGCACCACGGAGCAAACCAAGGAATGTCGCTGCGTAAGGCCGGCCTCGTGGGGATCGTCACCATTTCGGTACTCGTGTACTTCGCGTTCTCGAAAAACATCCCGTTCACCAATGGCTACCAGGTAACTGCCTACTTCACGAATGCGGCGAACATTCAGCCCAAGGCGCAAGTGCGCATCGCTGGCGTGAAGGTCGGCACGGTTGCGAAGGTCGAGCGCGGAGACGGTTCGACAACGAAGGTCGTCATGAGTCTGGACGAAAAGGCCCTGCCGATAAGACGGGACGCCGCCGCCCGAATCCGGTTCCGCATCTTCCTTGAGGGAAACCCGTTCGTCGACCTCTCCCCAGGTACTCCAGGTTCGCCAGAGATCAAATCCGGCGGTTCGATTCCGGTTGCCCAGACCGCTGGACCTGTGCAGTTGGACCAGGTGCTGAGCGCGGTGAACAGCGACGCTCGCAAAGGTCTTGAGAACGTTTTCACCGAAATCGGCACGGCGCTCAACACCAAGGGCACCGCAGAAGAAAACAAGACGCAGGACAACGAAGTCAAGGATTTGACAGGGGCGCAGGCCCTGAACAGGGCATTCCGCTATGGCCCTGAAGGATTCAAGGGCGGTGCCCGAATCCTCGACGCACTGATCGGCTACAACGACAATGATCAGCTGACGATTCTCCGCGGATTCCGGGACTTCAACACCGCGATCAATGATCGCGAGACGCAGATTGTGCCCCTGATCGCAGACTTCGCAACCACGATGGGCGCTTTTGCCGACGATGAGCAGGCACTGCGCCAGGCGACTGCGCAGTTTTCGCGGCTCGCCTACAGCTCACTCCCGACTCTGGTTCAGCTCAACCGGCTGCTGCCCCAGCTCACGCGCTGGTCGAACACGATCGCACCGAATCTCGACGAGATCCCGGCCACGGTTCGAGCCGCCTACCCGTGGATCGAGCAGACCAACCTCTTGTTCGGCAGAGACGAGCTGGGTGGCACGGCTCCACTGGCTCAATCGACTGTCGAGAACTTCGCCAAGACCCAAGCCGCGTCGCAAAGTCTGCTGCCGCAGCTGGACAACATCTCGAAATGCTGGAACAAGAACTGGTTCCCAACCCTCAACTCGGTTGTGCCCGATGGATCGAACACCTCCGGCAAGGAGAATTACAAGGAATTCTGGTACTCGCTGGTCGGCTTCAACAGTTCGGCACAGAACTTCAATGCCAACGGCCCATACTTGAGACTTGGAGCCGGGTCGGACTCGGAGGTGAAGACGCCCTCAAAAACTTTGACCGGCAATGCAGCGCTCCCGGAAACCGGCGTGAATCCGTTGCTGCCAGCCAAGAATCCGGTGGTCCAGACTTCGACACCGTGTTTCAAGAACACGAGACCAAACCTTGCGCCGACAAAGGGGAGCACCCCGTAGTGCATGGTCTACGCAAATCCCTTAAGCGTTACGGCGTGCACCTTGCTGCGATCGTAATTCTCGTCATTGCGTCGCTCGGAATTGCGGGGTACATACTGTCGAACCAACGCCTGTACCTACCGGCCTGGGTGCCGGTGGTCGGCACCGATTTCTACGTTGTGAACGCCCAGTTCACTAGTGCTCAGGCCGTCACACCCGGACAGGGTCAGACGGTCAACATAGCCGGGGTGCCCGTTGGCGAGATCGGAAACGTCACGCTGAAGAACGGTTCCGCAAACGTCGAGCTCAAGATACGACGCGCGCACTCGCCGATCTACAAAAACGCGACGATGCTCCTGCGCCCGAAGACGCCGCTCTCTGACATGTACATCGACATGAAGCCCGGAAGCCCGAGCGCAGGCAAGATCGAGGAGGGCGGGACCGTTCCCCAGGCGAACACCAAGCCAACCGTGAACTTTGATGAGTTCCTCTCGGTTCTCGACGCAGACACTCGGGACTACCTCCAAAATCTCCTGGCCGCCGCGGGGCAGGGTCTTGACGGTCAAGCGAGCAACCTCCGACAGGGATTGAAGCGTTTCCCGACCACCGGCAAGTACGGGACTCGGATTGTCAAGCAACTTCAGACCCGCCGCAAGAACATCAAACGGGCGATTACAAATCTTGCCCTCCTGGCCAAGGCGCTGGGTGACAACTCAGACATCTTTGCCTCGTTGATCGACTCATCGAGCGTGACTTTCCGAACTTGGGCGAGCCAGCAAGAATCAATCCGACAGATCATTCAAAAGGCCCCCGCCGCGTTCGGTGGGACTGCAGACGCTGTGGAAGCGGCGCAGCCAGTCGTCGAAGACACAGCGGTGGCGTTCAGAAATCTTCAGCCGCTCGCAAAGGATTTGGGCATCTCGCTCAAGAGTCTGCGTCCCTTTTTCCGCGATCAGACGAAGGTCACTCGCGAGCAGTTCCGACCGCTGGCGCGTGAGTCCAAACCGCTGCTGGAACGGCTCAACCCAGCGGCTTCGAATCTCGCCAAGTTGACACCGGATGCGACAGCGGCGACCAAGTCCTTCAACAATCTTCTGAATATTGTGGGATACAACCCCAAGGGATCTGAAGAGGGTTACCTCTACTGGCTCTCTTGGTTCAACCACATCTCGAGCTCGAGTTACAACCGACAGGATGCCAATGGCATTCTCGGTGCGGGGGCGATCGTCGGAAGTGACTGTGACTTCGCCGCGACGAATGCTCCGCTCAGAGGTGGAAATGCGATGCTTCGACTCGTGGTTGGTCTTGCCGATCTTCCGGTCGGAAAGGTGTGCCGGTAGTGATCAAGCGCGCACCAAGTCCGGCTCAACTGATCTCGATGATCGCGTTCGCTTTCTCATGCTTTGCGCTGATTCTTTTCCTCTGGGTTTCGTTTGGGGGGCCGGTGCCGCTGAAGCCCCAGGGCTATCGGGTGAACGTCACCTTCAGCGAGGCTGTTCAGCTCGCGACCGAGGCCGACGTGCGGATTTCGGGCGTTCCGGTCGGAAAAGTAAAGAAGGTCAAGCCAGAGCAGGGTCGTACTGAGGCGACGCTTGAGATCCAGCCACGCTACGCCCCGCTTCCCAACGACGTGAAAGCGATCCTTCGAAGCAAGACTCTTCTGGGCGAGACTTTTGTCGAACTGTCGCCCGGCACCGATGGCACGTCGACGATTCCCGAGGGCGGTTCGATTTCGGCCGCCCAGGTGTCGAATCAGGTTCAACTGGACGAGGTGATTCGAACATTTGATCCGGTCACTCGTCGCGCTTTCGGCAACTGGCTCATCGGGCAGTCCGACGCAGTCAAGGGCAGCGGCGATCAGTTGAATCAGGCGTTTGGTGTGCTTCCGATGTTCTTCACGGACACCAACAGTCTGATGAGCACTTTGCGCCGTCAGGACAAGGCTTTGTCGCGATTGTTCGCGAACACCGCGGACATTTTCGAGGCAATCGACAGTCGCCCGGGACAGCTGACCCAGCTGATTCTGACATCCAATCGGCTCCTGCGCGTAACGGCAAGCCGGAGTCAACAACTTACCGACACGTTCAACAGATTCCCGGAGTTTCTCCGCCAAATTCGCGAGACGACCAAGCAGTTCCAGGACTTCTCCGACGGCACTCAAGAGCTGATCGCCAATTCCGGTGAATTTGCCGACGCCTCGTCGCCGATCATGAAGAAGTCGGTCAGAGTTACAAACGACGCCCGTCTACTCGTCAACAGCCTCGAGCCGATGCTGGACAAGGCCGATTCGGGACTGCCGGCGACCAATCAGTTCCTGGACCTCGCCAGACCAACGATCGCTCAGCTCGACCCATTCTTGGCCAACCTGAATCCGGTGCTTCAGTTCGTCGGCGAGTATAAGCGCGAGTTGACTGCGTTTGCGGCGAACGATGCCGCCGCCTCGCAAGCACAGTTCACCGCTGCGACTCCGAACGTCGGAAGCTCAAACTGGGGTCACTATCTCCGCACTTTCATCACACTTTCCCCGGACAATCTGGCGTACTACCCGAAGAAGACGACGAAAACGCGATCAAATGCGTATCCGGTCCCAGGTTGGTACGACCGACTGGCACAGGGGCTCCAGGTCTTTGACTCGGGCGCGTGCGGCACAATTCCGGTCCCTGCGCTCGACCCGGACATAACGCTTTATCCCGACAAATGGGCGCGACTGCTCACGGATATCAATCAAATCGCCTATGCCGGCGACTACACAGCTAACCCGACTGCGCCGGTAGGTGCGTCTTCGGCGACGGCGAACCTCGCCCAAAGCCCGAGCAACGCCGCGCAGCTCCCCGCTCCGAACTGCGACCAGCAAACCGCCATGTCGTTCCAGGGCCAATCGCTCCAGTTCCCGCAGGTAAACGAATCCTCGAACGCGAATCCCTAGGCCGCTGGCCTGAAATACCGGCACCTCCGCACACGCCGTGAACCTTCCAGACTTTTACCGTCGCGCCACCGAGCGAGCTGCGCGCAGCTCTTTGAAGAAGCCGCCGATCGTGATTGCGATCGCCGGTCTGCTTGCGGTTGGCGCGGCATTGCTCGCGCTGAATCTCACGCCTGACACCGGCGTCGAGTCGATCACCGGCACAAAATCCGAGACCTACAAATCCACCCAGGTCTGGGCCAAGAACTTCGGTGGCGATCCAATCGTCGTTGTTGCCAAGGGCAAAGTCGCAGAGCTGGCCCTGGGCCCGGATCTTGGCGTGATGCTCGGCCTCGAGGGTTGTCTCTCGGGAAAGATCCCGACGAAGGCGCTCGCCGCCCAACCCAAGGTCTGCAAAGAGATCGCGAAGCTCAAACCGGCGGTCGCGGTCTATGGGCCCGGCACGTTCGTGAACACTGCCGTGATCTCAATTCAAGAGACGATCACAAAACTTTCCAAGCAGGCTCTCAAGCAGGGCAAAGAGGCCGGCAAGGCCGCGGCTGAAGTCGCGCGCCGTTCAGGCAAGGGCAAGCAGGCGCAGCAGAAGGCCCGCAAGGCAGCTGACGATGCAACTCGTCTTCAGCTTCTCACGTACGCGCTCAAGCTTGGAACGCAGTACAACCTTGGCATTGGCAGCCAGCCGAGCCTGAACAACCCCGAGTTCATCGCCCGCCTGATCTTTGATCCGATCAACGGCTCGGACGAGCCAAAAGGCAAATGGTCCTACATCTTCCCGAGCAAGAATGCAGCGATCATCCAGGTTCGCCTTCGCCCGGGCCTCTCGTCTGCGCAGCGCGCAGAAGCCGTCGACCTGGTCAAGCGCGCGACGGCCGACAACAAGTACGCCCTCGCAAAGGGTCAGTACTTCGTGACCGGCGCTCCGGTGGTGCTGGCCGAGGTCGAGGATTCGATCCAGCGCGCGATCGTCATCCTGCTGATCGCCGCGCTGATCGTCATGGCGATCGCACTGCTCGTCGTCTTCCCGGCGGAGCTTCGCCTGCTTCCGTTGATGCTCGCTCTGATGGCAGCGGCTGGCACCTACGGTTTGCTCGCGCTCACTGGATCATCGATCGGCGTAGGGGCGGTGGCGGTTTTGCCGGTCCTTGTTGGCCTTGCCGTTGACTACGCGATTCAGTTCCACGCGCGGGCCGATCGGGCCATGCAATCTGGCGCTAGTCCGCCGGAGGCGGTCATGCAGGCTGCGACCAGCGGAGGCCCGCCTGTGCTCGCGGCAGCGACCGCGACGATCGCCGCGCTCCTGGCCCTGATTCTCAGCCCAATCCCGCTGATCCGCGGCTTCGGACTTCTACTCGTGATCGGCGTCGCGCTGGCGATTGTCATCGTGCTCACCGCTGGCTTCGCAACTCTCGGTTGGGCCGGCGGCGCGTCAAAGCGCACCAAGCGCCGTCAGCCAGCCGAAACCGTCGCGGGGTGGATGCGGCTCAGAAAACTCTTCAACCGCACAGCCGCGAACCCGCGCAAGACCGTCCAAGTCGCGCTTGCCGTTGCGCTGGTCGGCTGGGTCGCTGGCCTTCTCTCGCCGGTGACAACCGACATCCAGCAGCTCGTTCCCGGAAACCTCGGAGCCGTAGAAGACGCCAGAGAATTCCAGAAGCTTTCCGGCACGAGCGGCACGGTGGACGTACTTGTCCAGTCGAAGGATGTGACCGATCCGAAGGCCGTCAAGTGGATGATCGATTTCCAGAAGGCAGCGCTCGTCAAGGCCGGCTACAAGGGCGAGGCTCCGACCTGCGCCAAGTCAGAGCTCTGCCCGGCGCTCTCGCTCGCCGGTCTCTTCGAGGGGCAGAAGCTGACTCAGGCCAACGTACGCCGGACACTCACCCAGGTCGGCGACTTCTCCCGCGGGGCAGTCACGCCCGACCGCAAGATGGCGACGATCGCATTCGGCCTGCGCGAGGAAGCGCTGAACGATCAGAAGAAATCGATCGACCAGTTGCGCGACCGCATCGAGGACAAACCACCGCCAGCGGGAACCACGGCAACTGTCGTCGGCCTGAACGCGCAGGCGGCCGACGCGAGCGGTGCGCTCAGCAATCCCTTCAGGCGTCTGTTGATGGCGCTCGTCGCGTTGGGCCTCCTTCTGCTGGTCGTGCGAGGCGTCTCGGCCACGTGGCGCAAGTCCTACCCGCCAGTGCTTTCAGTTGCCGCGGCAGGCGGAATCTCCGCGCTCCTGCTTTTTATCCTTCGCATCGATCTGAACCCGATGTCCGCCGCGCTCGGCGTCTTTATCATCGCTATTGCGGGCGAATTCACGTTGCTGATCCATATGCAGTACCTGCGTGAACGCAAGGACTCGGCGCAGATCGAAGTGATCGAAGCTTTCCGCCGGGCCTACAAGACGATCGGTCCAGCAGTCTTCGCCTCCGGCGTGACCGCCATCGCCGGCTTCGCCGCCCTGGCAGTCAGCGACATCAACATGCTGCGCGGCTTTGCGATCGTCGCAGTGGTCGACCTCGCGGTTGCGCTGCTCAGCACCGTCGTGCTGCTGCCCGCGATCACGGCCTGGCTCGAAGAAGAGAAATGACCACTTTCTGGAAGGCTCTCCTCGCGCTGCTGACGGTAGGAGCCGCCATCTCGCTCGTGGTGCTCTTCATGGGAAATCGGCCGGTCGGCTCGGAGAATCTGATCGGCAAGCCGCTTCCAGACTTCTCCGCGCCGCTCGCATCCGGGACAGAGACCGCTGACGCCAACATCTACACCGCGGCGCAGGCCGAGCAAGCGAAGTCAACCGCTGCCTGCGACGTCGAGTTTCCCGACGCCTTCAACTCCTGCCGCGACTTGACCGGCAGCTCGATCATCTCCTTTTGGAACACTGGCAAACAGGAATGCGTGCAAGAGATCTCGACTCTCGATGATTTCGCGGCGGCGAACTCCGACGTGAGCGTGGTCGCCGTCGCGTTTGACCAGACCGAGGAAGTCGTCCGTAAGTTCGTCGGCGACCAGGACTGGAAGATCCCCGTGGCGATCGACCGCGATGGCGCCGCCGCCGCGCTCTACTCAGTCGCGGGCTGCCCAAGTACGTATTTTGCGCGCGATGGCGAGATCACCGGGGTTAAGCTCGGCGTACTCACCGCCGCGCAACTCGAAGAGGGACTCGTCGGGTCCGGCGGCTCGACCAACTAAATGGGCAAGCGATCACGACAGAAGGCAGCGCCTCGGCAGCGAAATGCAGATCCGCAGTCGCGCAGGGCGCGTCTGCGCGAGCGCGCTGATGTCGCCAGCCGGGCCGCCGAGAAGCAGATAAAGCAGCGCCCGGCAGCGCCCTGGGATCCGTTTCCGCTGACCGAGCTTGCGGTGTTCTCGGGGATTGTGCTGCTTGTCGTCGGCCTGTTCGTCCCGGGCGACACCGGGAGGGGCCTGGTTGTCGCCGGCGTCGTGCTGGCATCTATCGGGGGCTTGGAGACCGCGATAAGAGAGCACTTTGGTGGCTTCCGGTCGCATGCAGGGCTGCTGTCGGGGATCGGAGCGCTTGCGACCCTGATTGCCACCACGTCACTGTTGGGGATATCTCCGGCGATCGGTGCAGGTACTGCGATCGCCGTGTTCGGACTTTTGTTCCCAACGCTGCGATCATCGTTTATCCGCAGGTCCGGTGGACGCGGCGTAATCTAAATGAGAACGTATTCGAGTTACGCTATTTTCGACGTTCGTTGTACGCGCTGTCAATAGGTGACTTAAGGGAAGCTGAGCCAGATGGCCGATGGGCAAGTGATAGGCGGATACCCGCCAGAGGTGAAATCCGGGCGCATGCGTGCCCGGGGCATCGGCATGTTCATCATCGGAATGACAATGTGGGTCGGCGTTCCAGGCGGCTGGCTCTACATCGGCTCGATGGTCAAGGCCGAGAGCGATTCGCTTGGCCTCGCGCTAGCCGTCATGGGGATTGGCGCGATCGTCATGGTCGTCGGCCTGGTCAAGGCGCTCGGGACTCTCAATCGTAATTGGATCGAGGAGTTCGTGGCGCTCAACGATCGCCGGCCGCAGCGCACTCCGCTCGAGCCGATCCTCGTGATCAGCGCGTTCTTGGCTCTTGCGGTCTTCGGGCTCTGGTTCGCGTTCTTTGCCGGCGCCGGCGGACCTGTCGCCGCACCGCAGTAGCGGCCTCTACTCGACGACGATCCCGGGACCGTCGGTGGCGATTTCAAGGATGTTGCCGTCCGGGTCGCGGAAGTAGATCGAGCTGTAGTACGTGCGGTTGATCGGCTCGGTCGCCTGCACGCCGTGTTCGTTCAAGTGCTTGTGCCAGGCGTGGAGCTCATCGAGTGAACCCGCGCGAAGGGCGAAGTGGTGGACCACGCCGACGCCGATCGCGCCCTGGTCCATGTTCGAATACTCCATGAACGTGACGATCGAGCCCGGCGAGGCCTCGCTGTCGCCGAAGTAGAAGTGGCGCGCGCCTGGATCGTCCTCGTTGGTCGTGCGCTTGATCAGCGTCATGCCGAGCAGGTCGCGGTAGAAGCTGACCGTGCGATCGAGGCTCGAGCAGATCGCGGTGACGTGGTGAATACCACCGAGCTTGAGCTGCAGCGGCTCAGCGGCCTCCGAGGTCGTTTCACCTGGTGCAGGGGACACCTCTGGGGCCTTGACTGCGTCGGTCGTCTCTGTGGGGTCTCCGGTCACGAGGGAGAGCCTAACCGGGCGGGCGCCGCGTGGCGCCCGCCCGGGGGCTACAGATCGGTTCTCAGGCAGCGGCGCGGTAGACGACGGATGCTGCGAGGTCAGGTGCTGGGCGGGCAGTGGTGAGCACTTCCGCCATCGCCGAGCGCTGACGCTCGGTGAGGGACCGGATCGTCTTGGTCTCGTTGAGACCGATCGAGTCCATGAACTTGGCGCAACGGGTCGTGCCCCATCGCTTCTGGCTTGTAAGGAGTTCGTAGAGCTCCATGCCGGCGATTTCATCCGACGGGTCCAGCAAGACATCTGCAACCGCGACGTCGCCCTTGGCGATGCGACGTTTGAGTTCCGCGCGGGCCAGGCGAATGCGGTTGGCCTGCTCCAGCGCACGCATGTTCTGGCCGCCGGCGGGGGTGTTGTTGGTAGGGACTGAGCTTGATTTGTTCACTTGATTCGTACCTCCCGTAGTACGAGAAATTTGATTGGGTCACACGCTTCACAGCAGTTCTGTCACGGCGTAGGAAAGCCTCCACCAGTCGAGGGCGCAGAGACGTACCGGCTCCCCGCCGGCTAAATCCTGCATCTCGATGAATGGTCCCCTTGGCAAATCCGAGAGACCGTGTCAGCGAGGAGAACCTTACGTCGGAATGTCACGGATTTGTGACAAGGCTGTTTTTAATTCCCGCTCAGAGCGAACATTTTCGTTCGCGGAAGGCTTGTGAAATTATGGACAAAGTGTTTCCGTCCGATGGTGTGTCCAATCGCACAAATTTGAAACTCTGATGACTATTGAGTAACTTCGGGGCTTTGTCGCCCGGGTTAGGTACTGGCTGGCAGGGGGGTTGATCGCGTGGTCTGGATTGCCACGTCGATGGCGCCGAGGGGTGGCTGATGGGGGCAGGTTCAGACCATTGAAGATTTCTGGCTTACGCACGGCTAGGTGCCGGATTTGGTCATGGCGGGGTGTTTGGCTGCCACGGCCAGGATGGACTCGATCGCCCGATCCAGGTGTGCGCGATCATGTGTCGCCATTACGCTCGTACGCAGTAACGCAGCACCACGTGGCACCGCCGGGTACATCGCCACGTTCGCATAGAGCCCGAGGTCGTAGAGCTCCTTCCAAACCAAGCCAGCCTCCCAGTCCTCGCCGACCACAATCGGGACGATCGGCGTGTAGGGCTTCATCCCGTAACACGCGCCCAGCTCCGTGCCGGGGTCCACAACGCGGATTCCAGCATCGTTCAGCTCGGTCCAGAGGTATTCGGCATTTTCGAGCAGGCGCGCCATCAGGGCCTTGCCATCGTCCGTCTTGGCGATCTTCACAGCAGCAAGCGCGGATCCGATCGCAGCGGGCACCGCGCTGGCGGTAAAGAGAAACGACCGAGCATTCAGCCGCAGGTAGTCAACGATGTCGGCGTCGCCGGCGATAAATCCACCGCAGCTCGCCAAAGACTTCGAAAAAGTCCCCATCCGGAGGTCGACATCATCCTCGATGCCAAGCAGTTCGCTGGCCCCGACGCCGCGAGCCCCCAACACACCAACGCCATGCGCCTCGTCGACCATCAGACGCGCGCCATAAGACTTCGTGAGCTCAGCAATCCGCGGCAGATCGGCAATGTCGCCTTCCATCGAGTAGACGCCGTCCACGACCACGAGGACGCCGCCGCCGTCGGTCTGAGCGCGGTCCAACATCGACTCGAGCTTGTCCAGTCGGCCGTGACGGTAAGGGCGGACCTTCGCGCCAGAGAGCTGGATGCCGTCGAGCAATGAAGCGTGGTCGCCAGCGTCACAAATGACGGTGTCGCCGGCCTGGAGCATCGCGCTCAGAACGCCGACGTTCGCCTGGTACCCGGTGGTGAAAACAATCGAGTCGCCGGTTCCGTACCACTCGGCGATTTCTCGCTCAAGCTCGGTGTGGATGTCGATAGTGCCGTTCAGAAGGCGCGAACCCGTAAGCGCCGTGCCGTACTTCTCGAGCGCGTCGCGCGCGCCCCGAATCACCCGCTCGTCCCCAGTCAGCCCGAGGTAGTTGTTAGAGCCGAGCATCACGCGCTCTTTGCCCTCCATCCGCACGACTGGGCCGGCTGGCCCTTCGAGCAGACGGAAGAACGGCAGCATGTCGTGCTCGCGTGCAGCAGCGATGATCGCGGCACGCTCGTGATTGCGAGCGCGCTCGAAGAGGTCTACCGCCGGACCGGTATGGGCAGGTTGTGTACTTGTAGAGTCCACCGCGTGAGCGATCCTATCGACGTCTCGGCGGTACGCGGCAAAGGTGATCTGAAGACCTTCGTCGACTTCCCGTACGAGCTATACGAAAAGTCAAGCAACTGGGTTCCGCCCTTGAAGATGGACATCAAGGACCAGCTCAACCAGAAGAAGAATCCATGGTTCGAGCATGCCGAGGCCGAGTTCTTTCTGGCGCGGCGAGGAGGCAAGGTCGTCGGCCGCATCAGCGCCCACGTCGACCGGAATTTCAACGAGTTCCAAGGCAATGACTGGGGCCTGTTCGGCTGGTTTGAGTGCATCGACGACGAGGCAGTCGCGACCGCCTTGTATGACCGCGCAGGCGCATGGTTGAAGGACCGAGGTCGTGACCGCATGGTCGGGCCGTTCAGCTACACCACCAACGACGAGTGCGGCGTCCTGATCGATGGGTTTGAGATCGCACCGGCGATTCTGGAACCGTGGAACTACGCCTACTACCCAGGTCTTTTCGACGGCGCAGGCTTCGAGAAGGCGATGGATCTCCTGATGTACAAGATGGAGATCGCGGACAAGGAAAAGGTTCGCCCGGCGGTCCACATCGCCGCCGGACGGGTCGATGAGTCGAGCTACAGGTTCAAGCGATTCTCGCGGCTGACGCTGAACTCGGATGTCGATCGCTTCCTGGACATCTACAACGAGTCGTGGGAGAAGAACTGGGGCTTCGTGCCGCTGACCGAGAAGGAAGTGCGACACTACGCAAAGACCCTGCTTCCGGTGCTCGACAAGAACTGGGCATTTGTGATCATCGGGTCCGACGGAGACAACGCCGGCGCCGCGCTGACGCTTCCCGACTACAACCAGGTTTTGAAACGGCTCGACGGCCGCCTGCTGCCATTTGGCTGGGTGAAGTTCCTCTGGTATCGCCGAAAGATTGACCGCATCCGGGTCTTCGCGCTTGGCGTCAAGCCGAAATACCGCACAACGGGGCTGGCAGCAAAGCTCTACATCGAACACCTCGATGCGGCAGAGCGCACGGGAGTCGTCGGCGGAACGATGGGGTGGATCCTGGAGAACAACAAGCCGATGAACAAGTCGGCTGAAGCGCTTGGCGCGAGCGTGATCAAGCGGTTTCGGCTCTACGAGCGGATGCTGTAGCCCAACGAGCGGTTTCAGGGATCCGAACCGCCGTTAGACTGCGGGAATGGCTTTCTCATCACGATTTGGGCGCGCGAGCGCCGTCCACGAGGCCCCGGAAGTCTCCGAGCAGCCCACGGGTGAAGAGATCGTGATTGACGCCGAGGCGACAGAGGTCGCCGAGGCCCCGAGCAGCTCTCCGATTCGCCGTGCTTCTGCGGTGCCCGAGGCGACCGACACTCACGCGGTGAGCAAGCGGTCAGAGCGGGAAATTGCCGTTCGAAACGTGGCCGTTGCCACTGCCGGTGGCCTGGTCGCCGGTGCGGCAACGATCGCCGTGGCGGCCGTCGCGAAGTCCGCCGCCAAAAACGCCGCTGCGCCCACACCGGGCCTCTCGCGCCGACGCAAGAAGGACATCATGCAGTCGCAATCCTTCTTGGTTGACGTACATCTGCTCAAGCCCGGCCGCTAAACGCAGCGCGGTTTTTTACTTCACCCGGCGCGTTGCGATGCTGCGTGACGCCTTGCCGTCGGGGGACCAGCTGGTCACCGTGGTGCGAAGTCTTGCGCCCACGAGGATCTTTCCGATCGAGGTCAGCTTGACCGAGCGCTGACCCGCGAAGAGGGTGTAACCCGCGTAGGCGATCAGCTTCTTGCCAAAACGGATCTCGACGGTTCCTGCACACATCGCGGTGCCACTCGCGCGGCAGACGACTGGCACGCGGAAGTAGCGACCCTTGCGAGTGATGGCTCCCTTGCCGAGTGTGGCTCGACGAGCGCGGATCGCCGGATCGACCAGCGAGTCGCTGCCGGCAGATCCGTCGCTCCCCGATGATCCAGTTGCGCCCGTCGCGCCGCCAGTTCCAGTCGCACCGGTGGCTCCGCCGTCACCGGTAGCTCCAGTGGGACCATTGGCGGCCACGGCTGGTGTGGTGCTCGAAACGTTGTCGATGAAGTATCCGTAACCCATCAGCGCTGCGGAATCCCCGCCCGCGTCAAACGAAGTGCGAAAGAGCATCGAGTCGACCGTCGGCACTTCGCTCGGGACCTGGCGGAAGTAGTCCTCCCAGCTGTGCACGCCACTTGGCGGGGTCACGTCGTTGCCGTCGATCCTGAGCGTCACGACGTCGTTGCTAGGGCCGTCCACGAAGACGAGTTTCATCGTGACGCGGTGGGGGACGCTGTTGTCAAGCGTTGTCACGGGATGCGTCGTGAATGCTGGGTCGCCTGCGTGGTAGTCGCTCCAAGACACCTCGATGCCGCTCGGCGTGTCCACAAATCGCAGATTCCCCATGCGCGCGCCATCGCCGCGGTCAGGGGCCACTGCGAGGAAGAGTCCCGGCTGGTGCACGCCCGGTTTCGCGCTCGCGATCGTGAATGATCCCTGGAACATGTTCTGGCGCTCACCGCCGGACTTTCCGAGCGACTCGGCGCCGGTCTCGCCGGCCTCGTTCGGCGTGGACGGGCTGAAGGTCTGGTTGCCGAAACCGCCGCTGAACTGCCCATTGCTGATGCGTAGGGCGCGCTGACCGAAGGCGTTGCTGTAGGCGTAGGTAGGAGCAGGGATGACCGACGAGAGGTTCGTTACGAAGTGATCCAGGTACCCGCCGGCAGCGCCGGCGCTCTCCCAGCCGAGGACGTTGTCAATCGTCCCGGTCGAGTAGTTGGGCGCTTCGATCGAGGACGTGACCGTGTCTGCGCCCGCGAGGGTCGGAACGGCGAATATGGATACGAGCGCCGCAATGAGTGCAGCGCGGCCAACCTTGACACGAGTCATCGAAAAGGGTCCCTTTTATTCAGATGGAACGCCGACCGGTGTCTGCCCCGGGACGGCGCGTTCACCAACTATCGGCAGCTACCCGCAGCCTCCTGAGGACCAAAAACCTGCAAATGAGCGTTGGCTGCGCGAGTACTGGGTTCAGTACTACTTCGTCGGCCCTGGTCCCGCGTCCGGCACCACGCCCGCCAGCAGATCATTCGTGATCGCGTCGGTATAAGTCGTGTCGCTCTTGCTGAGCTCGCCGTTGTCGCGCATCCACTTGCCGTAGGCGGCCCACTTCGCGGGGTCCTGCCAGCCAAAGGGGTTGTCGCCGATATTGGTCTGCGCGAGAACCGGCAACGTGACCTTCAGGCTCGCCATGTTGAATTTGCGGTCGGCAGCAGTCTTCTCCAGGTCTGGGTACTTCGCGGCGATTGCGTTGAACGCTGCGGTCGGATCAGCTACCGCTTGCTCGGTGCCCTCCTGGAGCCCGGCGATGAAACGTCGGTAGGTTTCAACGCGCTCGCCATCCTTCAGGCGTTCGGTGTTTGCGATCAGCACGAGTTCGTCATAAGTCGGCGATCCTGCCTTGTCAACCGGGATGATGGTCGGCTTCAGCCCGGCCTGCCGGAGTTGCACGCCCTCGACATTCCAATAGCCGGTGATCGAGGCATCTACGCGCCCGGCGGCCAGCACCTTCGGCAGGTCGTAGCCGACGTCGATCTGCTTGACGCTTGTCGGTGCGACGCCGCTCTTCTCAAGGATCGTGTTCAGCGTGTTCGACGGGCCATCGCCAGAGACGCCGACGGTTTTGCCCTTCAGGCCCTTGATCGACCGGATCTTTGACTTCTTCAGCCACATCAACGAGTTGAGCGGGCGGTTGACAATCGCTGCGATCGATTTGATGCCCGCGCCCTTGTCCTGCGCCGCGAGCACGTAGCTGGCGTACGAGATTCCGAGGTCCACGCGGCCTGCCTCGACCTGCTTGATCACGCCCGCAGGATCCGACGGCACCTTCGGGTCGACCACGAGCGCGCGCTTCTTGAATGCGCCCTTGGCGATGCCGGTGTAGATCCCGGCGTGGTTGGCGTTCGGCTGCCAGTCGAGCATCAGGTTGATCTGATCCGGGCGGACGTCATCGGGCGTAGTCGGTTCGGCCTTCTCGCCGCAGCCGACGATCACGACGGCAAGCGCTGCGATGGCGAGAATCGAGAGGACGCGAATCAGATGCTTTGTCGGACGGGTCAAGGGTTTCTCCTCAGGTGGTTGTGCGATCAACGTTGATTTGCCGCGTGGCGTTCCCACGGAACGATGCGGCGTTCGAGCAGTGCGGTGAGGCCATAGAGCGCCAGCGAGCCGGCGGTGAGAATCAAGATTGCGGCGTAGACGCGGGACGTGTCAAACGTCGACGTCCCGCGGGCGATCAGGTAGCCGAGACCGGCGTCAGCTCCCGCGTACTCGGCGAAGACGGCTGCGATGAATGCCCAGGTGGCGGCGATACGGACTCCCCCGAGCAGCCGTGGCAGTGCGGCTGGGAATTCTGCGAGCCGGAGGATTCGCGCGCGTCCGGCTCCGAGCGAGCTCATCAGCTCGACGAGTTGGGGATCGGAGCTGCGCAGGCCGTCGAAAGTCCCGATCAGCACCGGGAAGAAGCAGGCGATTGCGACGATCAGGATCTTCGTCGAGAGGCCAAAGCCGAAGGCGATCACGAGCAGCGGTGCGAGCACCACTGTGGGAACTGCCTGGGATGCCACTACGACAGGCAACGTCGCGTCGCGCAGAAAGGGGGAGTGGTGAAGGACGACGCCGAGCGCCACGCCGAACGCGCATGCGGCCGCAAGCCCGAGCAGCGCTTCGCGAGCGGTCACCCAGGTGGCGTCCCAGAGGATGTCGGTCTCGCTGGTCAGCGTGCGCGCGACGTCCCACGGCCCCGAGACAACGAGGCTGCTCAGTCCGCCGTAACGAACGAAGATTTCCCAGATCGCGATCAGCAGAACGAACGCGACTACCGGGCTGATCCACCGCATCAGGCGGCCGCGTGGCTGCTCTTTCAAGAGAGCGCCTCCAGGGCTTCGGCCTTGAGCCCTGCGAATTCGAGCGACGTCACCCAGTCGGTGCGACTCGTCTCGAGTGGGCGCCTCACGATGATCTCTGCGGCGATGCGGCCGGGTCGCGGCGTGACGATGACCATGCGATCGGCGAGAGTCAGCGCCTCTTCAACGTCGTGGGTCACGAGCAGCAGCGTGCGCGGTTCGCTGGCGAGCGCTTCGAGCAGCCACTCCTGCATCTGCGCGCGGGTGATCGAATCGAGCGCGCCGAAGGGTTCGTCCAGTGCCAGCAGTGGGCGACCGGTCAAAACGGTGCGCAAAAATGCGACTCGCTGGCGCATGCCTCCCGAGAGCTGCCAGGTGCGCGAGTTCTCAAACGACTCGAGGCCGAAGCGCTCGAACAGCGGCGCCGCGCGGCGGGCAGCCTCGGCCGAGGAAACGCCCTGAGCCTCGAGCGCCAAGGCCGCGTTTCGTAGCGCGCTGCGCCAGGGCACGAGCAGATCACGCTGCGGCATGAGCGCGACGGGTTCATCGACGGTGACCGTTCCGGAGGTCGGCTCGATCAGGCCGGCGGTGAGAGCCAGAAGACTCGACTTGCCGCAACCGGATGGACCGACCACGGCAACGTGCTCGCCGCTCAACACGCTGAGCGAGAAGTCGTCGAGCGCGACGGTGGACTTGCTGCGCGAGCCGTAGGTGAGCCCAACCGCGTCGAAACGCACGGCCTTCGCCGACTGCGTGGGTGCCGTGAATGGGGCCGGTCGCTGCGCCGGTGCAACGACTGCCATCGGGGATGGCTCTGGCAAATCCATACTGCTGCTTCCTTCGCGGGAATTACCCCACAGGTTCTAAGGGTCCGTGACGGCCGCAGTCAAATGCACTGCGAATCCACGATCTCAGCCCGCTTTGCTGCGAGCTCCCCTGACAACGGGTAGTGCTCTTGCCAGTCTACAAAAGATCCAGAACACTCTCGATGGGCCACGAAGCGATGGCGCTCTACACCGAAACCCGGTCAGTGTGTGCTCAGCGCTGAGACTTCAGTTGATCTGCGTCGGACGATGAGAGCTCATCGACCGCGGACGGCGGTGAGTTCGCGGACGAAATCCTCGAGCTGCTTGCTGGTCCAGCACTCGAACACGCCGTCGCAGAATTGCTCATACACGCCGATCACGGAGTCGCCGTAGTTCCAATAGAGCCGCGGCTCCGGGTTGAGCCAGAAATTCCGCCCGGCCTTCTCGGAGATCCTGCCGAACAGGTCTGCGCGCGGCTCACGGCCGTTGGTACGCGCGTCGCCGAGGACGATCACGGTCGATCGCGGATCGAGGTCGGCGGCGACCTGGTCGTAGAAGTCAACCCAGACGCGCCCGTAGTCGGTGTAGCCCGAGATGTCGGCGACGCCGGCGGTGTTCGAAATCTTCTCGGATGCCGCCTTGAACGAGCGCTCGTGCTCGAACACGTCGGTGACTTCAGCAACGCGTTCGATGAAGACAAAGGTGCGCAGGCGTTTGAAGCTGTCGTGCAGCGCGTGCAGGATCGAGAGGAAGAAGACGCTGGCGCTCGTCACACTCGTTGATACGTCGCAGAGCACGTAGAGCTCGGGCCGGCGCGGCCGGCGCGGCCGGTAACGGAGATCCAGCGGAACGCCGCCGGTCTCGAGCGACGCGCGCATCGTGCCGCGGACGTCAATCGGCCCGCTGCGTTCGTGGCCGCGGGTTTCAAGGCCTTGTGTTGCCATCGCTCGCTTGAGCATTTTCACGGACCTGTGCACTGCCGCGAGGTCCTGTGTGCCGCTCGAGGGCAGCGCGCGATTCAGCTCGTTGAGCGGCCGCGCGGTCGGCAGGTTGCCGGTCTCGAAGATCATCCGTGCTTCGAGCTCGCGCCGCACGTGCTGCTCGAATTTCTG
The DNA here is from genome assembly GCA_016185345.1 of Solirubrobacterales bacterium. Taxonomy (GTDB): domain Bacteria; phylum Actinomycetota; class Thermoleophilia; order Solirubrobacterales; family JACPNS01; genus JACPNS01. The sequence continues at coordinate 103,800 of JACPNS010000021.1, forward strand.
CAGTTGCTTGCGCAGATCCTCGCCCTCTGCGCCAGGCGGCAGGTCCTGCGAGCGCAGCTCAAGCTGACGCCGAACGCGCTGCACGTCAACGCCGATCACGCCGCTGCTCGCTCCGCCGGCGAGCGTCATGATCGCCAGCCTTGCGAGGTCTCTCAGCGTGTCGTCGTTGCCGTTTTCGAGCGCTTCCATGATCGCTTCACGCAGCGCGTCAACATCGATCTGGGCGTCGCCCTCGCCGCTCCCTTCGCCCTGCTGTTCGTCGTACTCGCCCTGGCGAGGCGCACCGTCGGTGTGCTTGTTGACCTGCTCGCCACTCGCGTGCTCGCGAGCTGCCTCGGCCTCGGTCGCACGGAAGAAATATCGATCAAAGACCGCGGCGAAGAGCGTGCGGTCCTCTTGAGACTTGGCGATGGTTGTAGACATCGCCTCGCGGAATGCGGCGCGATCGGTCCAGTCAACGGCTCCCAGCGCGTCAAAGGCATCGAGCAGTTCCGACGTGCCAACCGCCATGCCCTCATCGCGCAGCTCGCGCGCGAAGTCAACCACCAGCGGGCCAACGCCCCCCGAGGTGCTTTCGCTCGGACCGCCGGTCGTGAACCGCGCCCACGCGGGTACGCCGGGGTTCACGCGAAGCCCTTAAGCCGTCCGCGGGCCGGTGATCGTGGCCGGCGACTTGTCGAGCTTGAGCCCGACGCGCTCGGCGACGAGATCCAAGTCCGTGCGGTGCTTGACGATGATGCTCATCGTGTCCTCGAAGGTCTTGCGGTCGATCCGATCGGCACCGAGCAGCAAGAGCGTTCGCGCCCAGTCAATCGACTCGCTGATGCTCGGCGGCTTCTTCACGTCGAGCTCGCGAACCATGCGAATGACTTGAACCAGGCGGGTGACGATCTTCTCATCGAGGTCCGGCACGTGCATGCGAACAATCTCGATCTCGCGCTCGTTCTCTGGGTAGTCGAGCCAGAGGTAGAGGCAGCGCCGCTTGAGCGCCTCGGTCAGCTCACGGGAGTCATTGCTGGTCAGCAGCACGATCGGGTGGGTGGTTGCTTCCACGACACCCAGCTCGGGGATCGAGACCTGGAAGTCAGAGAGGATCTCGAGCAGCAGCGCCTCGAACTCGTGGTCGGTCTTGTCGATCTCGTCGATCAGCAGGACGACCGGCTCGGGCGAGGCGATCGCCTGGAGCAGCGGGCGGGTAAGGAGAAACTCCTCGGAAAAGATGTTGTCCTGCACTGAGTCCCAGGAGCCGCCCTCGGCCTCGACCGCGGCACCGCTCTGAATCCGCAGCAGTTGCTTCTTGTAGTTCCACTCGTAGAGGGCCTTCGCCTCGTCGACGCCCTCGTAACACTGCAGGCGGATCAGCTCGCGGCCGGTGAAGCGGGCGAGCGCCTTGGCGAGTTCGGTCTTGCCGACGCCAGCGGGACCTTCGACGAGCACCGGTTTGCCGAGCTTTACGGCCAGGTAGCTGACCAAAGACGTCGTTTCGTCGGGTAGGTATCCGACCGAGTGAAGGCCCGCGCCGACGGCCTCGGGTGAGCTGAGCTCGACCGCGTCGTCGGCACCAGGGCTGGGGTAAATAGCCATCAGCCGATGGTATCCCTGTGCTTGAGTGGGTTGGATCAGGCCGCGTAGTCGTGCTCGTACCAGCGCGGACCTTCGTTCCAGCGGATGATCATCCCCGCCAGAAAGAGCGCCACGCAACCGAGAACGATGATGATCTGGCTACGCGCTTCGGCGCCATCGAAGAATGTGTTCCCGAGCGCGATCACGGCCACCCAGAGTCCGCCGACCGCCAGCAGTGTCCCGTCGGCAAACGGACTCGCGAACTGCTCAGACTCCACGTACCGGGCGATCATGCGCAGGCAGGCGACGGCGACGAGCAACTGCGCCGACTCGATCCAACCGAAGTCCGGAAAGCTCAGTACCGAGCCGATCATCACGATCACCGCGCCGGCAAGCGCCAGGCGCCGCCAGCTGTCGAGCTGGCGGAAGTGCGTGAACGGCAGCAGGAGGATGCGCAGTCCGCGTTCGTGTTCAGGTCGCTTCTCGGGCTCTGGGCTCATGCGCGCATCGTCGATCAGGTGCCGGGTAGCGCCAGTCGCGAAATCTTTGAGCCGCTACTCATGTAGAGGTAGCGACCATTGGCGACCAGGTCCCAGCCGGTGCGACCCCTGGCGGTCGAAATCTTGCTCCGCTTTCGCGATTTGATGTCGTACTGCACAAGTGAGCTCTCGGCGAAGAGGCCATAGAAGACGTCGTTGCGCCATGACCCTGCCTGTTTGGACTTCGGGATCGCGACTCCAGAAGGCGTGCCGGCGAGCTTGAGGATCGGCGCGCCGTCACCGGCCCCCGAGCAGTCCGTGCGCGGTGGCTCCCAGCCGTAGTTAACGCCGGCTTTAACCAGGTTGATCTCATCGCAGGAGTCGCCGGCCTCGGCCACCCACATGCGGCCGGCGCGGTCCCAGTCGAACGAGTATGGATTGCGCAGACCGCAGGCGAAGATCCGCCCGTCCTCAATCTTGCGCCCAGAGGAGTTGTCGGCGTTGCCGCACGTCGTCGGGTTGCCGGTCGCGCCCTTGTTCGTACTGCTCGGGTCGAGACGCAGAATCTTGCCGAAGGGAACCGAGAGGTTCTGAGCGCGTCCCGGTCCACTGGCGGGATCGTCGTTCTCGCCGAGGTCGCCGAGGCCGAGGTAAAGCGCGCCGTCGGGTCCGAAGTGGAGTCCGCCACCCACGTGGTTTGGGGCATCGGACGGGTGGCCGCTGGAAAAAATCAGTCTGTCGGCCTTTAGCCTCGAGCCCGAAGGCTTGAAGCGCCAGATGCAGTGCGCGTTGATCTCACCGCTGCTGGATGCGTTGGTCGGATCGGGGCAGCCATTGCGTGAGGTTGTGTAGTACGCAAAGACGTTGCCCTTGCTGTCTCCAGCGAGACCAAGCAGGCCCGGCTCGCCGCCGCCCGCAACGCCAAGCGTCGCAAGCGTGGTCTTCTTGCCACGCGCGAGGCGCATGATCCTGCCGTTGTCCTTCTCGGCGTACATCAGGCGACCCTTGTTGTCGAACGCGAGTCCAACCGCTGCGTTGAGTCCGCTGGCGTAGGTCGTGGCCTTCGCTGCCGCGATGGTGGCCGGCGCGCTTGAAGGCGCGGCGACCGATTCGCTGGCGTTGCCATTCGAGCAGGCCCAGAGTGCGATGGCAGCAAGCACGACAAGTGCGCCGCCCAGAGCCTTGCGGCCACGATCGATCGAATGGAGTCTTGTCAGTTTCAGATTCATGATCACCGCAGGTTGAGGCACGAAATCTCATCGCCGTTTGCCATCTACAGATATTGACCGCTTGCGACCAGCGACCGTCCAGCTTGTCCTCTCGTTCCGGACACGGTGCCCAACTCCTTTTTGCCCTCGCAGTCGGTCCGCGGTGGTTGCCAGCCGAAGTTGACGCCGTCCTTCACGCAGTTGATCTCGTCGCACTTGTCGCCGACGTCGGCGACCCACAGCCGGCCGGAGCGGTCCCAGTCGAAGCTGTATGGATTGCGAAAGCCGCAGGCGTAGATTCGCTTGTCGACGCGGAGAAGATCAACCTTTCGGGCTTGATTTGGATCCCGATGGCTTGAATCGCTTGACGCAGAGGGCATTGATAGGGGCCTGGGTCGCTCTTGGAGGCGGTCGGATCGGGACAGCCGCTCGGCGCCGATCAGCGCAGCGCGACGATCAGTCAATTGGAATTTCTTCCATCTCAGAATCGACTTCACGGCGGTTGTCGATCCGCTCGATCATCGCGGTGATCACGTCGCGCAGCACGACCAGAAGATCGCGCAATGCCCTCTCGAGTTGGCGCCGCGTTTCGGGTGCGAGTGAGTCCCCGGCAACGCTGGCCAGGCTCTCAAGAATCCTGGTGATGCCGTCCACCAGACCGCGATCAAATCCGGGTTGGCGTGCGCGAGCGCCGGCACCAGCACCTGCGTAGTCCTCGTAAGGGTCGTAGCCACCGGAGGTCGGACCTTTCTCAGTCTCCGCGCGGTCGCGGATGAGGTCGTCGAAGTCGTCAAATCCTCCGGCACCGTTTCCGTGGCTGCCGCCCTTACGCGTTCCGGAGCTCACGAAATGGCCTCCGCCGCGCGCTCGGCGCGCACAAACTCGATCCGCAGGCGGCCATCTTCGACCTTCGCGCCGCTCGGCTTGAAGCCGGTCATCGAGTTGGGCAGCATGATTGTGCGCTTCTGGTCGCCGACGCGAACGACAACTTCAAGTCCAATTTTGTTCAATCCGATGTCCCCCTTCTCCACGAATGGAAGCGACAACAGCAGGTGCGCGTTGTCGTCCTCGATGACAATTTCCTGAATGATTGTGTCAAACAGGACCTTGGATGCTTCGGCGCCATCTTCGAACAGCTTGTCTCCCAGGCGCGTGAGCATCGCCGTGCCGATCACCTCTTCATCAAAGTACGGCGCAGTCCGCACGGGTACCGGAGAGAACGAGTCGCGCACGCTTACAAGGTTTTCCTGCTGGGCCTCGCGCCAGCTCGCGAAGTAGCCCTCCGCGGTCTCTTCGGGGAAAAGGCGGTTGACGATCACCGCGTCGGTCAGGTAGCCATACAAGTTCAAGTAGGTGAAAGTGCGCATCGCCTCACTGATGACCATCTTGTCGGGCGTCATCACCAGTCGCAGGCTGGTATTCGTGTGGTCGCGCAGAATGTCGTTCATCGCCACGAGGCTGCCGACGAGGCGTTCGACCTCGTTGTAGACCTGTTTGTCCGGAAGCGGGATGTCAAGGAACGCTTTCGCAACCGGGCGCGCGGCGCTGATCAGGCGGCGCTCCCAGGGGAAGACCTTCTCGATCCACCATTGCGCCACATCGGGAAAGCTCAGCAACCGCAGGGTCTCGCCGGTCGGCGCGCAGTCAACGACGATCACGTCGTACTCGCCGGAGTCGTGGTGGTCCTTGATCTGCAGCAGCGCGAACAGCTCGTCGAAGCCCGGTGGCACCGTCAGTTCCTCGGCCGTGATGCGCTCGAGCCCGCGATCGGAAAGCAGATCGGTCAGCCAGCTCTGCACGGCCGACCAGTGACGTTCCATCTCTTCGTTTGCCTGTACCTGCTGGGCAAATAGATTGGGCTCGACTTCGAGCGGCTTGGCGCCGAGCGGCACGTCGAGCGAGTCGGCGAGGCTGTGCGCCGGGTCGGTGCTCGTGACGATTGTGCGCATGCCGCTGCGAGCGCAGGCAAGTGCAGTCGCCGTAGCAACGCTTGTCTTGCCGACGCCGCCCTTGCCCGTGTACAAGATCGTGCGCGGTGTCACCTGCGGCATTATTCCACGCGCAGGCGCTCTCCCCGCGGGAGCAGGGTGCTACTTGTAGCTGCGGAACTTGTCGCGCGTGTCGCAGAACACATTTTCTTTCGTGTTCTTGCAGAGCTTGTCAAGGAAGTAGATCGTGAGGTCGTGGTAGAGCGAGTTCGAGCGCTCACCGCGCAGCGAATAGAGCGACCACGAGCCGGTGTCGAACTTCGGCGTCTCGACCTTTGCCGCGGCGACGCCCTTTCTGTACAAGCGACGGGCATTCCTGTTGCTGTCGATGACCGCGTAGTCCCGCAGCCCGTCGAGCGCGCCGAGGAACATGTTCAGGATGATCAGGCGTGGCGATCCCGAGTATCCGAGGAAGTGGAATCCGCCGTCACGTACGACGCGAACGCCAAGCGGCGCAGCCTGACTGAACGAACGAACCCCCAGACGAGCTGCGCGCAACATCGAGCGGTTGTTCATGCGGTACCCAACTCGCGCGAGCGATTGAATCGCAGTGCCCTGCGCGAGAGAGCTGACCCACGGCGCCGGGCTGCCGGCGAAGTCAAAGTAGTACTCCCAGGTGAGCGCGCCTTTGCGCTTGACGCCCCAGCGGATCAACTCGCGTGCAAAGCTCCGCTGCGCGCGACGCGACGGTGGGGTGTCGACGGTCCAGATCGCGTTGAGCTTGGCGAAGTTGCTCAGCGGGTGGAACTGCCAGCCGGTTCCGGCAAAGTACTGAAAGATGATGCGGCTGCTGCCAAACCGCCGGTCGGTTCCCGCGGCCGCCGGGCCGTTGTGGCGAAACCATCTGGTGTTGTTCGAAAGCGTGGTGAAGAGCGGCACCAAACGGTCCTCGTTGATCTTGCGCCTGCTTGCCAGGTTCTGGATCATCCGCAGCTGCCACCTCATCGGTCCGCGGCGAAGCTTCACGGCATTCCGGCGCGCGCGGGCCTTGCGCGACCTGCCCTTGATCGGCTTGTTCAGGATCGCCGACCGGACGCGGGCCTTCTTGTAGACGCGCAGCGCCCAGCTCGCACGCGATCGACTGATTTCGCCGCGGTTGGCAAGCGATTTGAGCGAGCGCTCGACGGGACCGGCGGCGTCTGCCCGCGCTGCCCCGAGCGCAAGCGCGCCAGCGACAAACAGCGAGGCGAAGGCGCAGACCAGCAAAAGCCGGCTGACGCGAGGGCGCGACGATCCGGAAAGAACATTCATTTAGATCACTTCGAGTAGATCACTTCGAGACTTGGGCGGAGTTTCCCGCGAGGTCCTTCGCAACGATCGTGACAGCCTTTGAACTGCCCTTCTTGACACTGAAAACGCGCTTGCCGCGGCCGACCTTTGCAATCGATGTACCTCCGCCGGGCGTACGCAGAGTTATCGTCGAAACCTTTGAGAGCATGAAGGTCACGTAGATGCGACCCTTGCGGACCTTCTTGGAAATTCCGGTGACCGTCGGCTTCGTGGTCAGGTAGCTGGTGAGGCGCGCCTGGAGCTCGCAGAAGACCGCTTCACTGGTGTCCTCGCACATGCGGAACATGAACTCGATCAGCTCGCGGTGGTAGTTCAGGTTCGACTCTGCTCCGCCCAGCGAGTAGAGCGACCAGGCGCCGGTATCCGACTGTGGGAGCTCGACCCGAGCCGCGACAAGCCCGCGCTCGTAGATCGCTCGTGCCTGGCCGTCTCCGGTGATTTCCGCGTAGTCGTGCAGCCCATCCAGCGACTGGGCGAAGATGTTGAAGATGTACAACCGCGGGCTGCCCGAGTAGCCCAGGAAGTGCAGACCGCCGTTGCGGTTGACCTTCAGGCCGGTCGGGGCCGCCACGTCAAATGCGCGTGAACCGGCCGTCGCCGCCGATGTGATGTTTGGATCCTTCAGCATGTTGCCGCTGCGGGCGAGCGACTGGATCGCGGTGCCCTGTGAGATCGAGCTGATGAACGGAGCCGAGCTCCCTGAAAATGGGAAGTAATACTCCCAGGTGAGGGCCCCGCCACGATTGACACCGAAGCTGATCAGTTCATATGCGAAGCGGCTGAGGCCGCGCTGGGCGCCGACGGTCTTCGCCTGGGTCCAGTTGGCATTCAACTTCGAGAAGTTCGCCAGGGGATGAAACTGCCAGCCCCAGCCACTGAAGTACTGGTAGTAGATGAGACTCTCACCAAAGCGCGAGCGCGAACCGGCCGCTGCGGGCCCTCTGGTCCTGAACCAGTCGACGTTCAACTGCAACTGGGTGAACAACGGCATGACCCGATCACCCTTGATGCGGTTCTTCCTGGCCAGCGATTCGATCGTGCGCAGCTGATTGGTCAGCGGCAGTCGGCGCGAGCCGGAGAGGCGATCACGCAGCGATCGGGCGTCTTCGTAGCTCTTCCGGGCGGCGCTTGCCCTTGCAGGATCAACCAGGCCTGCGTTCTGCAGATTGGTCAGCGACGCGGAAACGGTCGCGGCCTGGGCGCGGTCGGTTGCGAAAAGCAGTGTGATGGCGGCGAGGGCGAGGATGATCGCCAGTCGCGCATTTCTGTGAATGGGGGAGAGCTGCATCTGTAGAAGTTAAAACGCCGGGCCGACGCTAGTTGCGCTGTGCTTAAGCGTCAATTCCGGGCATCTGTGCGGTGGTAGATTCGCCGGGTTGTGCCGGAGGAACCACTAGCGAAGAAAGCACGTCGATCGCCACTGCCCTGGATCATTGGTCCCGTGGTCGCGTTCGTCTTGCTCGTGGGGTTGATCCTCGCGACCGGCACGCCCAGTTCCGCGCAGCTGATGAAGCGCGCAGCAAGCAGCTTCGGCGAAGTCAGCCGGGGCAACTTCCAGTTCAAGATCTCGATCACGCCGCAGGGCTCGGCCGGGGCGGCGCCGTCGTCGATCGAGCTGAAGGGGCCGTTCGAGATCGTCCCCGGCAAGCCATTGCCCAAGGCGAAGATCACCTACACGGTCAGTTCCGGCGGTCGCAGTCAGGTGACGACCCTGCTGACCACTGGCGACAAGGCCTACACCGTGATCAAGGGCCAGGCCTACGAGTTGCCGGCGAGCGCGACCAAGGACTTGAAGTCCGCAACCAAGGAGCTTGCGAAGCCCAGTGAGGGCAAGGGCCTCACCGGTATCAAGCTCAACTTCGACAAGTGGTTGATCGACCCGCAGGTCGCCGCCGGTCGCGACATCGACGGCACCGCCACATGGCGCACAACTGCGGGCGTGAACGTGGTCGAAGCGTTGAAGGACCTCGTCGCGTCATCCGGCGCGCTGGGCGGAATCACCGGCGGATCTGTTCCCGCCCTGAAGGAATCAGACCTTGCCGAGGTCCGGAAGGGCATCAAGAATGCCTCGGTCGTGGTCTACGTCGGCCGCTACGACCGGGTCGTCCGGCTGCTCGATCTCACGATGGACTTCTCGACCGCCGGCGCGACTGGCTCCACGAGCGCGATCGGCGGAATCAGCGGCGGGCGTATGAACATGCTCGTCGGAATCTCAAGCCCGAACCAGCCCGTCAACGTCGATCCCCCAAAGAATCCGCTGCCATACAGTGCGCTCCAGTCGTTGGTTCAGAGCCAGTCCTCGCAGACCGGAACGACGCTCGATGACGGCCTGGGTCAGTAAGCTGCGCCGCTCTATGAACTCTTTTTTCAGGAAATCACTTTTTGCCGTCCTCGCCATCGCCCTGGTGGTTTTCGCTGCCGGATGTGGTGGGTCCAAAAAGCCCACCGAGGCACCCGACGCTGTCCTCAAGAGCGCGCTGGCCAAGACCGCCGGAATCAACAGCGGCATGGCCGAAGTCAAGGCCTCGCTCGCCTTGGGCAGCCTCCCGGGGTCGCTGTCAATCCAGGGCGGAGGGCCGTTCGACACCGAGGCCAAGGGCGGCGCCGCGACGGATCTTCAGTTCTCGGTTGACGTCGCGGGAACGCAGCAGAACTTCGGCATCCTCGCGGTTGGTGGCAAGAATTACCTGACCGTCGACGGCAAGGCACTTGAGCAGAAGGGTGACGGTGCAGCGCTGGGGCCCGACCAGGTTGCCGGCTTCCTCAACGGACTCGGCGACAACCTGACAAACGTCAAGAGAGCCGGCGAGAACAAGTACACCGCCACAGTTGACGTGAAGAAGCTTCTCGAGTCGAGCAAAGCGGGGGACAACCTCTCCAAGCTCTCGATCCCGGGCCTTGGCTCAGGCGAACAGTTGTCCAAGTCGGTGAGCACCGCTGACATCACCGTCACGGTTGATGAGGGTGGCTACGCGCAGGTGCTCGACATCGACCTGCCGATCACGACCTCCGGCAATCAGGGTGGAGTCCGCGCGACGATCACGCTGACAGACATCGACCAGCCGCAGACAATTGATCAGCCCACGAACGTCGTTGGTGACGCTTCTGAGCTCGGTGGCATCGGCGCCGCGCTGGCAGGTCAATAGGCTCGTTGGTTTTGAAGCGGTTTCTTTTTTCGTCTGACGGCTGGCCGTATCTGCTCAGCCCGTTCGTCGCCGCTGCGATCGTCCTCGAGTTCGGGGGCGGCAGCGCGACGTTGATCTTCGCGGTCGCCGCGATTGGGCTGATCCCCGCCGCGGCCGTGATGGGTCGTGCCACGGAGGAGCTTGCCGCACGCTCGGGCCCCGGCATCGGTGGTCTGCTGAACGTGACGTTCGGCAACTTTCCCGAACTGATCATCGCGATCCTGGCGTTGAACGCTGGACTGCAAGAGCTGGTGAAGGCGTCGCTGGTCGGCTCGATCATCGGCAACATTCTGCTCGTGATGGGCGCCTCGATGTTTGTCGGTGGCCTCAAGCGCAAGGAGCAGACCTTCAACCAGACCGCGGCGAGCGTGCAGTCCTCGATGCTCGTCCTCGCGATGGCCGCGCTGTTCATGCCCGCGGTGTACGAGCTCGTTGATGGCAGCGGTCTGCCCGATCCTGGCGCCGCGATTGTCAACTACGACTCGTCCGTGGAGAAACTCTCCGCGATCGCGGGAGGTTTTCTTCTGCTCAGCTATGTGGGCGGATTGATCTTCTCACTGGTGACCCACAAGGATCTCTTCAATCAGGGCCATGACGAGGAGATGGCCCAGAACGCATGGACGATCAAGCGATCGATTGGCGTGCTGGCCGGCGCGAGTATCGTCGTCGGTCTGATGAGCGAGATCCTCGTCGGGTCAATCGAGGAGGCGTCAGCGGCGATCGGGCTCTCTGAGTTCTTCGTCGGTGTCTTCGTGGTTGCGATCGTGGGAAATGCCGCCGAACATTGGGTTGCCGTGCTCGTTGCATACAAGGACAAGATGGATCTCGCGGTCAACATCGCGATCGGGTCGGCCGCTCAGATTGCGCTGTTCGTCGCCCCGGTGCTCGTGTTTCTCTCATTCTTCATCGGGCCGAACCCGATGCCGCTGGTCTTCAACGGATTTGAACTTGCCGGATTGCTGATCGCTCTCGTGATCGCCAACGTGATCACCTCCGACGGGAGATCCACATGGTTTGAGGGTCTCCAGCTGCTTTCGCTTTATGCCGTGATCGGCGTGGCCTTTTACTTCGCCTAAGGCGCATGGGAAAGGCGTTTTTGGGTTTCCGCACGAACGTGCGTACACCCGCGTTTTCTCGCTACACTTCGGGCCACCTTACGGGCCTTGACGCGCAACCATCGAATCCGCCGTCGACGCAAGTTTTTCTCCCACGATCTGATCAAACCAACCAGGAGTCACCTGACGTGTCCATCAACTTTCAGCTTTCCGACGAGCAGAAGCTCATGCAGGAGACCGCCAAGGATTTCGCCGTCAACGAGATCCGCCCGGTAGCCGAGCACCACGACCGCGACTCAATCTTCCCGCGTGAGATCATCAACAAGGCTTGGGAGCTGGGCCTGATGAACACAACGATCCCCGAGGCGTACGGCGGAGCAGAACTCGACTTCCTCTCCGGCAGCATCATCGAGGAGCAGCTTTCGTGGGGTTGCAGCGGTATCGCCACCTCGATCTTCACCAACGGCCTGGCTTCAATGCCGGTCGAGCTCGGCGGATCTGAAGAGATCAAGAAGAAGTACCTCTCGCAGCTCGTCGAAGAGCCCAAGCTCGCATCGTTCTGCCTGACTGAGCCCGAGGCCGGTTCTGACGTCGCCTCAATGAAGACCACAGCCATCAAGAAGGGCGACAAGTACGTCCTCAACGGCTCCAAGTGCTTCATCACCAACGGCTCGCACGCCGACTGGTACACCGTTTACGCCAAGACCGATCCAGACGCGGGCCACCGCGGCATCAGCGCCTTCGTAGTTGAGAAGGACTGGGGCGTAGTCGTGGACAAGAAGGAAGACAAGCTCGGTCAGCGCGCGTCAGACACCGCGATGGTCAGCTTCTCTGACGTTGAGGTCCCCGCAGAGAACCTGCTCGGCGAAGAGAACGCCGGCTTCAAGCTCGCGATGATGACCCTCGACCGCACCCGCCCGGGCGTGGCAGCGATGGCAACCGGCATTCAGCAGGCTTCGCTCGACGCAGCAGTTGACTACGCGAAGGAGCGCATCCAGTTTGGCGTGCCGATCGCGATGCACCAGGCAATCCAGTTCATGATCGCCGACATGGCAACCAAGCTCGAGGCCTCGCGCCTGCTCTACATGAAGAGCGCGTGGCTCCTGGACAACGGCCTGCGCAACTCGCTGGTCGCCTCACACGCCAAGCGCTTCGCCGCAGACTCCGCCATGGAGACCGCAGTTGACGCCGTCCAGGTCTTCGGAGGCTACGGCTTCATCAAGGAGTACCCGGTCGAGAAGTTCATGCGTGACGCGAAGATCATGCAGTTGTACGAAGGCACGAGCCAGATCCAGCGCCTCGTCATCGCCAAGGAGACTCTCGCTCCTTCGCGCGACACGGTTGCTGTCTAGTTCGCGACTCGCATCTGGGTTTGATCAGGGGCGGTCCTTCGGGGCCGCCCTTTTTTTCGCGAGCCTCAGGACGATTGGGCAACCAAGACGCCGATCGCTACGGGGAGTACTTCGAGCAGTCCGAAGAGTCCCAGAAACGCGACGTAAAGCAACGGCTTTGATCCCAACTCACTCGGCGACGAACGCGATTCCAAGATCGAGGGCCTGCAGCGCTGGCTTAGGCACCCCGCTTTCATTGAGGCGTTCTATGTGTCGTAGGCGCCTCCGTAGTGACGGGCTGGACCATGCGACGAATGTGAGCGCAGTGACGATCTGGAGCGCCGAGGGAGTCACCACCCCGAATCCTCGCGTCCGGACCGGCGGCCGAGTTGCCTGGGCGGTTCAGGATTGCTCGCGTGGTCCGGGTTTCTTTGTCGATTCCGGCGATGGGGGTGGCTTGGCTTAGGTATGCGGGGTTTCTTCCACAGTCCACCCCGCCGGGGCAGACTGCGGAAGATTTTTGGCTTTGCTATGCGGATCTCCGACTTCCCACCCCGCTCACGGCCCGCGCCCGACGTCGATCCCACCCAAACGCCATCACCTCATCGCCGCAATCGACAAAGAATCCCCAGCCACGCGAACAATCCCGCAGCCCCGCCCGCCCGATCTATCCTCACCCCATGCCCCAAGAAGTCACCTTCTTCTACGACCTCGGCTCCCCCTACGCCTACATCACGGCCGACCGAATCGACGAGCAGTTCGACACATCAATCACCGTCGACTGGGTCCCGGTCCTGCTCGGCGGAATCTTCAACGCCACCGGCCGCAGCTCCTGGGCTGAAACCGGCGCGCGCGCCGACGGCATCGCCGAGATCGCACAACGCGCGGCCGCATACGGCATGCCGGCCTTCCGCTACCCCGAGCCTTGGCCCAACAACGGCCTCACCGCCATGCGCGTCGCCACATGGGCGCACAGCGCGGGCGCCGGCCGCCGCTTTGCCCGCGCGGGCTTCGAGGTCCAGTTCAACGATGGCCTTGCGCTCAGCGAACAGGACAACATCGAACTCGCCGCCCACCGCGCTGGTCTTGACCCCCAGTTCGCACTTGAAGCCGCGCAGGATCAGACCGTCAAGCAGGCACTGATCGACAACACCCAGGCGGCGATCGACGTCGGCGCCATCGGCGTCCCTACGATCGTGGTCGGCAACCAGGCGTTCTGGGGCGACGACAAACTGCACGAGGCAGTTGCCGCGGCGACCGGGCTGTAGTCCGAACCGGCCCTGGGCGTATCCTCCCTGGCGTGGCCGCCAAGTCTCCCAAGCGATTGCCGAAGGACGCCGTCGCCAAGGCCGCGGGGGAGGCGACCGAGCAGTATCTGCGCGAGCAGCGCGAGGCCGCCGCGGGGCCTGAAGCTCCCGTCACGATTCGCAAGCGCGCGGCAAGTGACCCGCTTGCCAACGAACTCCGCAAGCAGCTCCTGCCGCTGCTCGTGCTGCATTTCGCCAAGCAGGAGCCGACTTACGGCAATCAGCTGATCGACCGCATCACCACGCTCACAGGCGGCGTGCTCACAGTGAATCCCAACACGATGTATCCACTGCTCAGAGACTTCGAGGCCAAGGGCCTGATCGAAGGGCACTGGGAGCATCCAGAGCGCCGCAGCCGCCGTTTCTACTCGCTCACGCCCGCTGGCGACGCCGAACTCGAGCGCCTGACCCCCGGCGCGCATGAGGCTCTCGACGCGCTCGACAGCACGATCGGCCAGATAAAGGGCGAACTCGGCGCCTGAGCGATTAATCTTCTGGTTATTGGAACCTACGCGCATCGGAAGCGCGTGCCGTCCCCCATGACGGCTGGTTCACCCTGAAAGGCAGATTTTCCCATGGCAGTAGTGGCACCGGCCGGTTCACGGCCCCTGTACGAAGACGAGCACCAGGATTACCGCGCGAGCTTTCGCCAGTTCCTCCAGGCCGAAGTGGCCCCGCACCACGAGAAGTGGGGCGAGGAGCACCTCGTGTCCCGCGAACTCTTCACGAAGGCCGGCGAGAACGGCTTCATCGCGATGGCGGTCGACGAGGAGTACGGCGGATTCGGTGTGGACGACTGGCGTTTCAACGCGGTGCTCGCCGAGGAAGCCGCGTACGCGGGCGTCCAGGCATCGTGGATGGGCCCGTCGGTACACACTGACCTCGGACTTCCATACATCCGCGCCGCCGCCAACGACGAGCAGAAAGCTCGCTGGTATCCGAAGATCGCGTCAGGCGAAAGCATCCTCGCCCTCGCGATGACTGAACCAGGAACTGGATCCGACCTCTCCGCCATCAGCACAACTGCTGTGCGCGACGGTGACGACTACATCGTCAACGGCTCCAAGACGTTCATCAGCAACGGCATCCTCGCCGATCAGGTCGTGACCGCGGTCCGCACCGGCGATGACCCGCACCAGGGCCTTTCGATGATCGTCATCGACCGCGACACGGAGGGATTCGAGCGCGGAGCCCAGATTCACAAGCGAGGCCAGCACCAGAACGACACGGCCGAGCTCTTCTTCAACGATGCGCGCGTCCCGGTCGAAAACCTGCTCAGCGAAGAGGGCACCGGCTTCAGTCAGCTGATGGCCCATCTGATCCCCGAGCGCCTCGGCCTTGCCGTCGGCTCGATCGCGGCCTGCGAAGCAGTCCTCGACCTCACGCTCGAGTACGCCAAGGAGCGCAAGGCCTTCGGTCGCCCGATCGGCTCGTTCCAGAACTCACGTTTCGTACTCGCAGAGGCGCAGACCAAGGTGACGATCACCCGCACGTGGATGGACACCGTCGTCCAGAAGTACGTCGACGGAACCTGCACTGTGCAGGAAGCCGCAATGGCCAAGTACTGGACCACGGACCTGATGTCAGAGGTCGCAGACGTCTGCGTCCAGATGTTTGGCGGGTACGGCTACACCACTGAGTACAAGGTCAGCGAGTACTGGGCTGACGCGCGCGTGAACCGCATTTACGCGGGCACCAACGAGATCATGAAGGAACTGATCGGTCGTTCAATGGGCCTCTAGGCTTCCGAGCCATGAATGTCACCAAAGCAGCCGTAGTTGGCGCGGGCACGATGGGCGGCGAAATCGCCTTTGTGATCGCTTCGGCCGGCATCCCAGTCCTGCTCAAAGACGTTGACCAGAAGTTTGTCGACCACGGAATTGACAAGGCGACCGAGCTGCTCGATCGCGCCATCAAGAAGGAAAAGCTCGACGCGGCCGGCAAGACCGCAGTCCTCGAGCTGATCACCGGAACGCTCGACTACGACGGTTTCGGGGACGTTGACTTCGTGATCGAGGCCGTGCCCGAGCGCATGTCGATCAAGCGATCGGTCTTTGCTGATCTCGATGCCGCCACGCCTGGTCACGCGATTCTCGCCAGCAACACGAGCGCGCTGTCGATCGATGAGATCGGCGCAGCCACCACCCGCCCCGACAAGGTCGTCGGATTCCACTTCTTCTACCCGGCCAGCTTCAGCAAGCTCGTCGAGGTGATCGAAGGTGCCCAGACCTCGCCCGAAACCACGACAGCTTCGGTCAACTTCGCGCAGACGATCAAGAAGTCACCGATCAGTTGCGCAGACGCGCCGGGTTTCGTCGTCAACCGCATCCTCACTGCGAGTCTCGGCGAGATGTTCCGCGCCGCCGACGAGCACGACCTCTCACCTGCCCAGATGGACGCTGCGGTGGTCAGCCTGAAGACCGCGCCCGCGGGCCCGGCCACGCTGACCGACACGCTCGGTCTCGACACCGTCCTGCACGTGATGGAGCACCTCAACGCCGAGCTCGGCGACACGTTCTATGTCGCGCCCAAGCTCAAGGAGCTGGTCGAGGCAGGCAAACTCGGCGCCAAGACGGGCAGCGGCTTCTACGACCCGGCCGGACAGCCGGGCGAACTACCCGAGATCGATCAGGGCACTGCTGGTGAGCTGGCGCTGCGCAGCGGACTCCGCGCTCTGGTCGAATCGATTCTGATCATCGAAGAGGCAGTCGGCAACGCCCGCGAAGTGGACCTCGGAATGATGATGGGAGCCGGGATCGTGCCGGGACCGCTCGCTCAGGCCGACGCGATGGGCCTCGACAATGCCCTGGCGGCGCTGAGCCACGCTGAGACGCAATGGGGCGAGGGATTCAAGCCGCCGACGCTGCTCAAGCGACTCGTGGCGCAGGGCCGCACAGGGAAGGCCGCAGGGCAGGGCTTCTTCGCCTACCCGCAGCCTGCCGAGGGCGAGCAGGCGGAAGTCGTACTGTTCGAGAAGCGCGGGCCCGTCGGTATCGCCTGGCTCAAGGCAGAGCCGGTCAACCCGATTTCGGCCGAGCTCGTGCGCGACCTCGAGAACGTCTACGAGCGCGCCGAGGCCGACCTGGAGATCAAGAGCCTCGTGATCGCCAGTGCGAACACCGCGATCTTCAGCGCCGGTGCAAACCTCAAAGCGTTCGCCGCCTTCGGCCCTGACGACGTGGCGAACGCGATCGATGCAACCAACGCAATCTTCCGCAAGCTTGAAACCGGCCGCCTCACCACGATCGCGGCGGTCAACGGCGGCGCATTCGGCGGCGGCTGCGAGCTCGCCATGAGCGCCAACGTGCGCCTCGCAGGCGAATCCGCAACCTTCGGTCAGCCGGAGATCAATCTTGGAATCATTCCGGGTTTCGGCGGATCGCAGCGACTGCCGCGCCTGGTCGGCAAGGCAGCGGCCTTCGAGATCATCGCCGGCGGCGACAACATCAGCGCATGGCGTGCGCTCGAGATCGGACTGGTCAGCGAAGTTCTGCCCGACCACGAGCTCTTCGACGCAGCGATCGCGCTCGGCGAGAAGCTCGCCGCGCAGCCGCAGTCAGCAATCCAGCAGATCAAGGGTCTGCTTGACGACCCGACGCTCGAGGCGGGAATCGCGCGTGAGCGCGACGCATTCGTTGCAGCGGTCGATTCGCCCGACGGGCGCGAGGGCGTCGCAGCCTTCCTGCAGAAGCGCGCGCCGAAGTTCACGCAATGAGCCCGAGCGACTCCGTCGCCACGCTCGCCCAAGCCCTCGTAAGCGCCCGTAGCGCCATCGTCCTGACGGGCGCGGGCGTTTCCGTACCGAGCGGCATCCCTGACTTCCGCACGCCGGAGACGGGGATGTGGGCCAACGTGGACCCGATGGAGGTCGCGCACATCGACACGTTCACCTACGACCCAGAGCGCTTCTGGTCGTTCTACGGCGAGCGCTTTGCCTCGCTGGGTGACAAACGCCCCAACGGTGCACACGAAGTGCTCGTCGAGCTGGAGAAACGTGGCCTGGTCGACGCCGTGATCACCCAGAACATCGACCGCCTGCACCACATGGCAGGCACGCACGATCTGATCGAAGTTCACGGTTCGATCGAGACCTCGCACTGCCTTGCCTGCGGAGCCGAGTACGAGCTCGAGTGGGTCCGCGATCAGGCCGCCGAGCACGGAATCCCTCGCTGCATCGAATGCGAGACCAAGCCTGCGCTCAAGCCCGACGTCGTGCTCTTCGGCGAGATGCTTCCCGACGAGGCGATTCAGCGAGCGTTCGAGCTCGCTGCCGGCGCGGACCTGCTGATCGCAATCGGCAGCTCGCTGGTTGTTCACCCGGTCGCCGGCCTGCCGACGATCACGCTCAAGAGCGGGGGAGAGGTCGCGCTGGTTACAAACGGTCCGACGCCGTTCGACCGTGAGGCGTTTGCAAAGCTGGACGGAGACGTCGAGGAAGAGCTGGCCGCGCTGCTCGCCGCCGTCAACGGACTTACTTAGTCTGAGGCCCTGGCGTTCTTTTTGACCTTGATCGCGTAAGCCGAAGGCTGCGTCGGTACTTCCGGGTTATCGATTTCGCCGAGGCGATCGAAGACGCGGTACCAGTCCTTCCTGGAAATACGTGAACCCTTGGAGCCTGCGGCGACCTTTCCGTTGGTCTTGATACCACCACCCGGTTTGAAGCCGATATGGACGTGGTTGGCGTGATCGCCCATGGCGAGGGTTGACCCACCGAGATCAAACAGTGAGATGATCTGGTCTGGGACGAGGACGCCCTGCAGTGTCATTACCTTTCGCACGACTTCCTCCATCAGGCCACCCGGTTTGTTGTTGGCGATCAACGGCTTGCCGTTGATGGTCGGGATGTCGACTGCGGCCCCAAACGTGTGCTGAGAGACGTTCCCGGAGCTGGTCATGATTCCGCTTCGACCGCTCTTGAGGGAGCTGACGGTCGGACTGTAGCCCTCACTGTCGAGGAAGGCGAGCACGGCCAACACGCGACGGTCGATCTGGCCGCCTTCGATGTCAGCGCGACCGTTGGCGTCGAGCTGAATCGACTTCTTCTTCAGGACGTACGCTTCGAGTTGCTCCTTGCTCATCAGCAGGATCTGACCGATCGTGCGGTCGCCACCCTTGCTGACGAGAGCGTTCATGCCGATCGCGCGGTACATCGCCGTTGAGTCGAGCAACTTCCAACCATCGAGGATCGGCTTCGGGTCTATTACCGGGGCGCCACTGCCCGCAGGGCGAACCTGAAAGTTGAGGTACGGGGTGCGCCCGCCCGGTGCCTCGCCGAGACGGCCCACGATCGTGCCGCCGATCAACTTCGAGTCCTTCTTGAGCGGCTTGAGAACGACGTCTTCCTTCTTCAGGCCGTACGGACGGGCAAAGTAGTTGTCAAACGTCTCGTAGGCGCCCATCGCCTGACCGGCGGTGCCGTCGTAGTCGCCGCTGCCTGCGCTGCGCTCGCGGTCGGGATTCGCGTAGATGCGCTCCTTGGTCGATACGCGCGGGCCGACCTTCTTGTCGGGGTCTGCGACGGCCCTGGCCTCGGCAGCTGCGGCTTCGGCGCTGCTCTGCTCGCCCTTGCGCCGCGGCACGGGATAGACCTGTGAGATCGAACCGAGGTTGGAGTACTTGTAGCGGTTGCCGTAGCTGTCCTCGAGCACCATGAAGTTTCCGTCGGCCTTGGACCTGCCAAGTTTCACGACCGTCGAATCCTGGACCGCGATCGCCGGTGCGTTCTCACGTGAGTAAATCTTGATGCCGTTGCGTCGACCCGAACCCTCGACCACAGATGCAGCGTTGCCGGACTTGACACGCTTGTTCTTCGTGCTGACCTGACCGGCGTATGACGCGCGTGCGTAAACGGGAAAGTGCCCCTGAGTGAGACCAGTTAGCGAATCGATCAGAACGTCTGGCACGCCGGCGATCAGCCTCGCGCGAAGCATGACCTGGTCGACGTACCACTGCGCGCGGTTGTAAGCAAAAATCGAGCGTTCTATGTCGTCTTGGGCACCGGCGGCCTTGAGGTACTTGGCCGCGGAAAAGATTGCGTCCACCGGGTTGTAAGGATCCTTCACGCCGTCGTCGTTGGCGTCGACTCCGTACATCTCCCAGGTCGGGGGCATGAACTGCATCCAACCGAGCGCGCCAGCCGAGGAGACATTCAGATTACGACCGTAGTTGGTCTCGATCTCGTTGATCGAAGCGAGAATTTCCCAGCGGATGCCGTACTGCGTTCCAGCTGCCTGGTAAATCGGAAGAAGGAAGGGCGGGATCTGAAACTGCTTGAGGACGAGGTTGGGAACGCTGATCGGACCGCTGCCCGCTTCCCCGCCGAGGTCGAGCGGTTCGTCGACGGTCGTCACGGAGCCGCCGTTGGAGCCGCCGCCGGATCCGCCGCTGTCGACCGAGGCCCCGTCGTCGCGACTCGAGGACTTCTTCTTGGTCCTGGCCGAGGACTTCTTCTTGGTCTTGGCCGAGGACTTCTTCTTCGAGTCGCCGGTGGAGGTCTCTTCGCTCGATCCAGTTGAGCCGCTGCCGGTGGAGCCGCTTTCCGATGAGGGCGTCTTGGTCCTGGGTACCGTCGAGCCAGGGTTGCTGGTCTCGGCCGGGGCCGTGTTGTCAGAACCGTCCGGGACAATGCCGGGGCTCTCGCCCGAACTGGCGGTGGGTTCGGCGTAGGCAGTGAAGGATCCATAGAGGACGCCGAGCAGCCCGCAGAGCACCGCCACGATGACAATCGACGTCCTATTGGAAGATGATCTCTTCACGAATTGAAACCCTTAGACATGCAACCCTCGGACATGCTCAGTAAAACCGGCCCATCGCCTATCCATTCGGCGAGCCGCGCGAAACTCCCCATGCGCGAAAACCGGACGTGCGAAAGATAGCGGTTGAGCGGGGAGTAGTCCATACTTACTACCGCGTTTGCAACGCGGCATTCGGACGTGGGGGAGCTGTGTTTATCACTGAGCTGCATGCGCTTTGTTGAACGTAGAAAGTTCGCTGGATCGGCGGAGGTCGATCCGTTCCAGTCGCGAAACATCCGGTCTCGCTCTGGAACTCGCTTAGAACACCCATCGACAAATCCGTTGACGACCTTAATCGCCAGAATTTGAATTGGGTGTGAAGTTTCGGAGAAGCTTGTCTCCAGTGTGTCGCTCAAAGGGGTGGTATAAGTCTTGACTTGAGGGTTATGGTTGGCCTTCACCGATCATTTCTCGTATGATTCCCGGATCGATGGCAGACAAACGCGACACGAGGCACGATTCAGGCGACTCAGAGGGCATTGGCGGAATTGTCGATGAACTGGCCAGCAGTTGGCTCGTAGGAGATGCTTTAACCCGCATAGTTGAAACCGGGGAAAAGGCCTTCCGTGCCCAACAGACGGCGCTTTCGGCTCTCGGACTGCCCTCTGGCTCCCAGTTTGAAAGTCTCACGCTGCGAGTAAGGACTATTTTCCACCGCATTGAAGAGCTCGAGGACGAGCTCGACCGCGTGAGCGCTCGCGTTTCGGCGCTCGAGGCCAAGTCCAAGCCCAGGTCGGCGGCATCCAGGCGTACGACCAAGTAATAGGGTCTTTGCTCCATGACGATCGGAACTCACCAATGAGGGCCGGACTGTTTCCCGGACAGGGAAGCCAGACCCCGGATATGCCAGTTGACACCGCAGGGCAGCAGCCGGCGATGTTCGCGCGCTCGATCGAAAGCTTCAACACGCACGGCGTCGAATGCGATTTCTTCATCGGCCACTCGCTCGGTTCATATGCGGCGCTCGTTGCCGCTGGCGCGATGGACGAGTCTGACGGAGAGAGAGTCGTCGCCGAGCGCGGGCTCGCCATGGCCGCCGCCGCGAGCGATCACCCCGGCGGAATGATCGCGCTACTTGGCTGTTCGCCCGAAGGCGCAGCTGAACTTGCATCCAATTTTGGCCTGACCGTGGCCAACGACAACGCCCCCGGTCAGATCGTGATTACCGGCGGGATCGCGGGAATCGAGGCGATCGAGGCCGCCGAGCCTGTCGATCCGACCGCTGGCGAAGACGCCCGCCGACTCCGGCTGAAACGCCTGCCCGTGAGTGGCGCATTTCACTCTCCGCTGATTGAGTCCGCCGCCGCGCGACTTTCGGCGGCGCTGGCGGACGTCGAGTTCGGTGATGCATCGATGGTGATCGCCAACGGCACAGCTCAGCCCTACGTTGACCCACGCCGCGAACTCGCCGAGGAGCTGCTCGGCTCGGTGCGCTTTCGCGAGTCGCTACTGAACGCCTGGGAGCTCGGCGTCCGTGAGTTCGTCGAATTCGAACCCGGTGGCGTGCTGACCGGACTGGTCAAGCGCACGTTGCCCGACGCGCGTGCAGTCAAGGTCACCGATCTGGTCGCGAGCACCTGAGATGTCGGGAGTGGAGACAAGCGTCGTGCCGAGGAGTACGGCAAACATCGAGTTGCGCGCAGCCGGGATGCTCGGGTACGGCTGCGCCCAGCCGAGCAAAGTCGTCACCTCTGAGGAAGTCGCCGCGCGCTACGAGCTGACGGCCGATTGGATCATCGAGCGCACCGGGGTTGAGTCGCGCCGGATCCTCGATCTCGAGAAGGGCGAGACGCTGCTCGACCTCGTTGCCAAGTCATCGCGCGACGCGCTCGAGGTCGCAGGGCGCAGCGCCGAGGAAGTGGACATGGTCGTGGTCGCGACGATCACACCGGACAACGTCTTTCCCGCGCAATCAGTTGCGCTTGCAGAAGCGATCGGCGTGCCGCAGCGCGCAGTTGTCTATGACCTCAGCGCGGCGTGCACGGGATTCGTCACGGCGATGGGGCAGGCCGCCGCGGCCATCGAATCAGGCCGCAGCGAACTCGCTCTGGTGGTTGGTGGCGAGGCCCTATCGCGCATCACGCCGCTCGACGACCCGAAGGCAGCACCGCTGTTTGGCGACGCAGCGGGCGCGGTCGTCGTAGGTCCGGTTGAAAAGGGCGGGATTGGGCCACTCGTAGGCGGCTACGACCACCAGTACCGCATCCTTTATTCCGAGCGCGACGACGGAAACGTCATCCGAATGCGCGGCCGCGAGACCTACACCAACGCCGTCGCACGGATGAGCGAGGTGATTCTCGAATCACTGGCTCAACGTGGCGCCACGCTTGGCGACGTTGCCCTGCTCGTCCCACATCAGGCGAATATCCGCATCGTGCAGGCGGTGGGTGAAAAGCTCGGCATCTCACCGGATCGCGTGTCAACGCAGATCGCAGACGTCGGAAATACCTCTGCCGCATCGATCCCCCTCGCGCTACGTCGCGAATATGAAGCCGGTCGCCTGGCCGACGGCGGCCTCATCGCCATGGCTGGGTTCGGCGCAGGATTTCTCTACTCGGCAATCACTGCAGAGATCGAAGGGATCGCTCCTTGACCGAAGACACTGTCCAGCAGCGCGTTGCACTGGTGACCGGTGCCTCGCGCGGAATTGGCCGTGCCACGGCCACGCGACTCGCACGCGACGGGCACGACGTCGCGATCACGTATTCAACCGACGCCGACGGCGCCGCCGAGACTCTGAAGGCGATCGAATCGCACGGCCGTCGCGGGCTCTCGCTACAGGCTGACGTCCGCGACGTCGATTCCGTCAACGCCGCCTTCGCGCAAGTCGAGCAAGCGCTTGGTGCGGTTGCGGTACTCGTGAACAATGCAGGCGTGCGCCACGACGGGCTTGCGCTACGGCTCTCCGATGACGACTGGGCCGACACGCTCAACGCCAATCTCACCGGCGCCTTCAACTGCTCGCGCGCCGCTCTGCGCGGGATGGTTCGTGCGCGCTGGGGCCGCATCGTGATGGTCTCATCGGTTGCAGGTGTGCACGGCAATCCGGGCCAGGCCGCATACGGCGCCTCCAAAGCGGGAACGATCGGACTCGCTCGCACGCTCGCCAAGGAGTACGCGCGCAAGAACGTCACGGTCAACGCAGTCGCGCCCGGGCCGGTCGCAACGGCGATGACCGACGGTCTTGTTGACAAGATTGCCGAGGCCGTGCCGCTGGGTCGGCCCGGTACGGTTGACGAGGTCGCCGCGGCCGTCGGGTTTCTTGTATCCGACGACGCGGCATATGTAACCGGTGTGGTCCTGCCGGTTGATGGCGGCATGACCGCCTGAATCACCACTAGTTTTTGGAAACACAAGCAATTGAAAGGCGCTCACCAGCATGGCTGTGACGAACGAAGAAGTATTGAACAAGATCAAGGAAATCGTCCCGAAGTTCGGCGTGAACCCTGACGACGTGTCAGACACATCGACGCTGGAAGATCTCGACATGGACTCACTCGACGTCGTCGAGATCATGCAATCGATCGAAGATGACCTTGGCATTCGCGTCCCGGACGAAGATCTCGAGGACCTGACCACAATCGGCGACGCCGTCGCGGCTGTCGTCAAAAACGGCTAGTCCGGCCCCCGCTCGATCGTGGCTGCGCCTCCGCTCACCAAAGTACTGATCACCGGCATCGGAGCGATTTCGCCCGGTGGTGTCGGTGCCAACGGCCTCTGGGAGGCCGCAACTGCCGGACGCTCGTTGCCCGAGGGCGACGTCGCCGTCAGTCCCGATATCACGGACATGCTGACGATCAAGGAGTCGCGCAGGCTCGACAAGTTTGCGCGCTTTGGTCTGATTGCCGCTCGTGAAGCCGTCGCGGATGCCGGCCTCAACTTCGAGGAGCTCGACCGCGAGCGCTGCGGCGCCGTGGTCGGGTCCGGAATCGGTGGATTCGAGACGATCGACGACGGCATGGAGATCCTGCGTACGAAGGGACCGCGCATGGTCCCTGCGACCAGCGTCCCGATGCTGATGCCGAACGCCGCGGTCGCCGCTGTGACCAAAGACTTCGGAATCTGGGGACCCGGTCACTGCGTCGTGAGCGCTTGCGCGAGCGGCAATCACTCGATCGGTGAGGGGAAACGCATGATCGAGTATGGCCACGCAGATCTGGTAATTGCGGGAAGCGCCGAAACCGCAAACCGCCCGTTGGCCACCAGCGCCTTCCGCGCAATGGGCGCCATGAGTTCGCAGGGCATCTCGCGTCCATTCGACGCAGAGCGCGACGGATTTGTGATGGGTGAGGGCGCCGGCATGGTGATCCTCGAGTCCGAGGAGCACGCCAAGAAACGCGGCGCGCGAGTGCTCGCTGAGCTCGCTGGCTACGGAGCGACCAACGACGCCTTCCACCTCGTTCAGCCCGACCCCGAAGGTCGCGGCGCTATCTCCGCGATGCGCAAGGCGATCGCCGAGGCAGGCATCGTCCCGACAGACATCGACTACATCAACGCGCACGGCACCAGCACTCCTTATAACGACCTCTCAGAGACGAAGGCCGTCAAGCAGGTCTGGGGCGACAACACTCCTCCGCCGATGTCCTCGACCAAGTCTTTGGTCGGCCACATGATGGGCGCATCGGGATCGATCGAGGCCGTCGTCGCAGTCAAGTCGATCCTCGAGAACCGCGCTCACCCGACCGTGAACCTGAACACTCCTGACCCCGAGTGCGACCTTGACTACATCGCCGAAGGCGTCCGCGATTTCGAGATCAACACGGTGCTTTCAAACTCGTTCGGTTTTGGCGGGCACAACGCCTGCCTGCTCTTCAAGTCGGTCTAGTTTCATGGGCATCCTCGAGGGCAAGAAGCTGCTGATCACCGGGGTGCTTACGCCGCAGTCGCTGGCGTTTCATGTCGCGCAGCGCGCGCAGGAGGAAGGGGCGACGGTTGCGTTGTCGAGCTTTGGGCGGATGATGTCTTTGACGGAGCGGACGGCGAATCGCTTGGATGGTGACGTCGAGCTTGTGGAATTGGACGTCAACGATGAGGATCATCTGGCGGCACTTCCCGAAGCCGTTTCCTCGGCGCTCGGCGGGCTCGATGGCGTTTTGCACGCGATTGCATTTGCCCCCGAAGATGCGCTTGGTGGGAAGTTCATGACGGCGCCGGCTGAATCGGCCGAGTTGGCTTTCCGGACTTCGGCATACAGCTACAAAGCTGTCGCTCAGGCTTTGCTGCCGCTTCTTGAGGCTGGGGAATCTGAGTCAGCGATGGTGGGTCTGGATTTCGACGCGACGGTGGCGTGGCCGATTTATGACTGGATGGGGGTGGCGAAGGCTGCGCTTGAGTCCGTCAACCGGTATCTGGCTCGCGACCTCGGTCCGCATGGAATCCGATCGAACCTGGTTTCCGCCGGACCGCTGCGCACTATGGCCGCGAAGGGTATCCCCGGCTTCAAAGACCTCGCCGAGATGTGGCCAGCCCACGCGCCCCTCGGCTGGGATATCGAAGACCCGATCCCAGTCGCAAACACGGTCTGCTTCCTGCTTTCGGACCTCGCCCGCGGCATCTCCGGCGAAATCTTGCACGTAGATGGCGGATTCCACGCCATCGGCGCCCCCTCTCCAAGCTGACTTCGCTTACCTAAGCGCTTTTCTGCCCCAACATACGTCCTGCCGGGGGTCGGCAAGACGTATGTTGGGGCAGTTTTTGGCTTAGAAGCGTTTGCGGGCGTGGATGCAACGCGCGTCTCACTACCGGCGCGCACCTGAAGGAACCCCGTCACCCTTGAAGAATTCAGGCACGATGAACGCAGAAGAAACAGTGCGGCAGATGGGTTCGCCCGTGGTCGAGTTCGAGCACGTGACGAAGGTTTACGACGACGGCACCCTTGGCCTTGAGAACGCTTCAACAGTGATCCGCGAAGGCGAGTTCGTATTTCTCGTCGGCCCGACCGGTTGCGGCAAGTCAACCTTCATCCGACTGATGATGAAGGAATTCGACGCGACCGAAGGTCACCTCTACGTTGCCGGGCGCGACATCACCAAGATGGACCGCGACCGCATTCCTCATCTGCGACGCAACATCGGCGCCGTCTTTCAGGACTTCAAGCTTCTGCCAAACCGCACCGTTTACGACAACGTTGCGTACTCGCTGTTGGTGACCGGCGCAAGCCGCGCAGAGATCCGCCAGAAGGTGCCGCACAGCTTGCGCCTCGTTGGCCT
The DNA here is from genome assembly GCA_016185345.1 of Solirubrobacterales bacterium. GTDB lineage: Bacteria > Actinomycetota > Thermoleophilia > Solirubrobacterales > JACPNS01 > JACPNS01. The sequence goes on from JACPNS010000021.1 coordinate 130,209, forward strand.
CTCCACCAAGCTCCACAGCTACCCCGACCAGCTCTCGGGCGGCGAGCAGCAGCGCGTATCGATCGCGCGCGCGTTCGTCAATCACCCGCCGCTACTGATCTGCGACGAGCCGACCGGAAACCTTGACCCCGAGACATCCCTCGGCATCATGCAACTGATCTACCGCATCAACCGAACCGGAACGACTGTCGTCGTTGCAACGCACGACAAGCAGATGGTCGACCGCATGCGCCGCCGCGTGATCGAGATGAAGGACTCGCACATCATTCGTGACGAGCGTGGGGCGGGCTACACCCGAGAATTCGCCGCACTCGAGGACACTCATCAGGACGTGGATGCCGCATGAACTTCCGCTTCTTCTTCTCCGAGGCCCTGCGCACGCTCCGCCGCAACTCAGCGCCGAGCATCGCTGCATTCCTGACCGTGATGGTCACCACGCTGGTGCTGGGAGTGTTCATCCCGATCACCAACATCGCCACCGGCGCCGCAAATGACGTGCGCAGCCGCCTGATGGTCGAAGTCTTCATCGCCGACGCCGCAACCAACGCAGAAGTCAATGCGCTGAAGGGCAGACTCGAGTCGAGCCCGTACGTCAAGACGGTCACCTACGTCTCTAAGGCCGAGGCGCAAGATAGCCTCGAGGGCACGCTCAAGGACGCGAGCAAACTCCTCGGCGAGAACCCGCTTCCAGCTTCATTCCAGGTCACGCCCAAGGACCCGGACGAGGTCAACGCAATTGTCCAGTCGCTGACGAGATCAGCAAGTACCAACCGCAACAAGCCGAGCTATGTGAGCCCTGCGATCGACGAAGTCCAGAATCGCGAAGACCAGACACAGAAGATCCTCACGATCACTGGCGGCGTCAAATTCGCGATGTGGGGCCTGGCGATTCTGCTCGTGCTCACATCAGCTCTGCTCGTCGGAAACACGATCCGGCTCTCGATCTACGCTCGCCGTCGCGAGGTCGAAGTCATGCGCATGGTTGGAGCGACCAGTTGGTTCATTCGTTGGCCGTTCGTGATCGAGGGCATTTTTGTCGGCGCAGCCGGAGGACTCTTCGCAGTGCTGATGCTGCTGATCTTCAAGCAGACGGTGATCGATCCAGTCTCGGAGAAGTTCGCTCTGTTCGCGGCTCCGGACACGATCAACTTCTGGACACTGACGCTCGTGCTGATGCTCTCTGCGGTGCTGATCTCCGCGCTCGGGTCCGGCATGACGCTGCGCCGCTTCCTGCGCGTTTGATCCGTCAGAACATCTAGGGTTGCGCGCAGCCACATGCGTACCTTGATCACCATCCTCGCCATCTTCACGGCGCTCGTCGGGGGCATCTACATCGGCGCGAACCCGAACACGCCAGTCGTTGGCGTGCTCAAAGACGTCGTCGCGCCCGATCAGGCCGAGATCCCGGCAGACCAGGTCCAGACGCTGATCGAGAATGAGTACTACCGCAAGGTCGCGGACGAGAAGCTGACCAACGGCTCGATCTCCGGGATGGTCAAGAGCCTCAATGACCAGTTCTCGCACTACTTCGACCCGCAGCAGAACAAAGCGTTCGCCCAGGCGATCAGCGGTAGCTACACCGGAGTCGGCATGGCGGTGGGCCAAGACAAGCGCGGGCTGCTGGTGACGCTCACTTATCCCGGATCTCCGGCCAACAAAGGCGGTCTGAAGGCCCGCGACATCATCACCGAAGTCAACGGAAAGTCAATCGCCGGTGAGTCGGCCGACGCCGCAGTCGCAAAGATCAAGGGCAAGGAGGGCACGAAGGTCACGCTGACGGTCATCACGCCGAAGACAAAGAATTCCAAGAAGTTCGGCCCCGAGCGCGCGGTCGTGTTAACCCGCAAGGCGATCGACATCCCGGTCGCCGACGGCAAGCTCTACAACCGCGATGGCCGCAAGATCGGTGTGGTGCGCCTGCTCAGCTTCACTGAAACCGCGGGAGAGCTTGTCGCCAAGCAGGTCCAGAAGCTCAAGAAGCAGGGCGCCACCAGCTGGGTGCTCGACCTGCGCGGCAATGGCGGAGGCCGACTTGATCAGGCCGTCAACGTCTCAAGCATCTTCATCAAGGGCGGCATGATCGTTGCCACAGACGGACGCGCACGCCCGCGCACGGTCTATGACGCAGTCGAGCGCGACTTCATCACGCCGCAGCCGCTTGCAGTGCTTGTCGACAAGGGCTCTGCCAGCGCGTCTGAGATCACCGCGGGAGCGATCAAGTACCGCGACAGGGGATTGATCATCGGCACCCGCACCTACGGCAAGGGCGTTTTCCAGGAGGTCACCGAGCTTGAGAACGGCGGCGCTCTGTCACTGACAGTCGGCCGCTACGAACTGCCCGGCAAGCGCTTCATCACGAAGGCCGGCCTAATGCCCGACCTGAAGGTCGACGACGACCCCAGGACCAGGCCCGACGAAGCGCTCGACGCGGCGTTCGAATCGCTGGCGCAGTTCAAGCAGTGAGCACGGGAACGCTGTGAGCGCCGCGTTCGGCAGCTTCCACGGGCCGATCGCGGCGGTACTCGTGCCCAAGGGGCGCGCGCTCGTTGCCGCTCCGCTGTTTGATCGCGGCCCGAAGATCCAACTCAAGTCCGAGGGCAAGCGGGGCAGGCCGTTGAAGGCGGGCGAGCTTGTGATCGTCGAACCGGCCGGGATGGCGCGCGGCAAGGAGCGCGGCCGTCAGGTCACTACGCCGGTGGCGCGAATCGTGCGGCGGATCGGACTCGCTGACAACGCGCGCGACGTGACCGAGGCGTTGATGATCGAGTACGGACTCGAACGGAAGTTTCCCGGCAAGGTCGAGAACTACGCGCGCGAATCCGCCGAGCGGTCCGATGAATTCGCCCGACGCGACCTCAAAGATCTCGCCACCTTCACGATGGACCCGCACGGCGCGAAGGACTTCGACGACGCAATCTCTGCCGAGCGCGTCGGGGACCGCGTGCGCATCTGGGTGCACATCGCCGATGTCTCGGCGTTCGTGCGCCCGGGCGACCCCGTGGACGTAGAAGCGCGCCGACGCGCGACAAGCGTCTACGTACCGAACATGGTCGAACCGATGCTTCCAGAAGCGCTGTCCAACAACGCCTGCTCACTCGTGCCTGGCGAAGAGAGGCGCGCCGTGACGGCCGAAATGCTCTTCGATGACGCCGAGTGCGTGGAGGCGTCGTTCTATCGCTCTCTGATCCGCTCAGACGTTCGACTGGTCTATGAACAGGTCGACGCGATCTTTGCCGGAGAGCTCGAGCCGGAGGACCCGTGGGCAGAGCCGCTCTCGCTCGCTCGCTCCGTCAGCGCAGCTCTTCAGGCCGATCGCGAGAAGCGCAGGGCCCTTGAGGTCGAATCGAGCGAACCGAGCTTCGAGTTCGACAAGACCGGCGCCCCAACCGAGATCCACGCCGAGCATCAGACCGAGTCGCACCGCGTGATCGAGCACCTGATGATTGCCGCGAACGAGGCCGTCGCGCGCTTTCTTCAGGACAAACATCTTCCGGCGCTCTTCCGCGTGCACCCCAAGCCCGAAGTCACCGCCGTGGAGCACGTCGCGGCGCAGCTCGATTCGCTCGGCGTGGCGCTTCCGCCCATTCCCGCGGACTTCACCGAGCAACAGGCCGAGGGGATCGTGGGCGAGATCAGCGCCGCAGTTGCCAGGCACGTGCGCACCACCGGCAAGGGTCGCGCCGCGCTCACCTCACTGGTTCTCCGCTCGCTCAAGCAGGCCTCGTACTCGCCGAAGAACCTCGGCCATTCGGGACTGCGCTCAGCCAACTACTGCCACTTCACGTCCCCGATTCGCCGCTACCCGGACCTCGTCGTCCACCGCGCGCTGCTCTCGGGCCTTGGCGTGGACAGCACCGCAGGCGGCGTTGAGGACCTTCAGGCTGAGGCCGAGTGGACCAGCGCGCGCGAACGCGAAGCGATGAAGATCGAGCGCAAGGCCGACGACATCGTCCGCGCATTTCTGCTGGAGCGCATACTCAAAGAAGCAGGCTGGACCCAACCCGGAGGCACCGGCGCCTACAACCCCAGCAGCAAGCGGCCCTCGCAGAATCGCAACCGCTCTCCGAAGTTCGCCCAGCGCGAAGAGAAGCGCGAGAGCGCTGCAGACGGCCCCGTGTTCGAGGGCGAGATCATCGGCCTGATCGGCGGTGGCATGTTCGTGCAGTTCGGCCCGGAGTTCGCGTTTGAAGGCTTCGTGCCACTGCGTGAGATCAAGGAGCGACGCGGCGGCTACTGGAATCTCAATGAGTTTCAGACGGCTCTGGTGGACGAAAACAGCGGCTTCGCACTGTCGCTTGGAGACTCGATCGACGTCTCCGTACTTGACTTGCAAACGGCCCGCGCGCGCGTGGACCTGCTACCTGTGAACCTCTGATGGCAGGCAAGAAGAAAAAGGTTGACGCCGGCGACATCGCAACAAATCGCGAGGCCCGCTTTCGTTTCGAGCTCTCCGATCCAGTCGAGGCCGGCATGGTGCTGCTCGGCAGCGAGGTCAAGTCGATGCGCGAAGGCGGCGTGATGATGAAGGACGCCTACGCGTCGATCGAAGACGGCGAAGTCTGGCTGCGCAACCTGCACATCGCGCCCTACAAGTTCGCCGGAGACCAGAACCACGAGCCCGAGCGCCCGCGCAAGCTTCTGCTCAACCGCCGAGAGATCGACCGCATCGTCGGCAAGCTCGCCGAGCGCGGATTCTCTCTCATCCCGACGCGCATCTACTTCGCCAATGGTCGCGCAAAGGTTGAGTTGGCGCTCGGCCGGGGCAAAGACGTCGGCGACAAACGTCAGACGATCAAAGACCGCGAGATGAAGCGTGAAATTGACCGCGCCGGAGCTGATTACCGACGCGGCCGTTGAACTTGACCTAGCGGCAGATCTTGAAGCGCCCGGTCTTGGAGACCACGCGACCCTTCGGGTACTTGGCTTCCGGTTTGAAGTAGACCTTCGCCTTGTACTTATAGGTCCTGCCGGTCTTCAGCTTTCTCGCGAGCTTGGTCCGCGCTTTGAACGGTGACTTCTTGTATTTCTTGGCGTACTTGCCGTGTACATAGACCTTGATGTACCTGACGTAGCTACGCGATTTGATGATCGGCTTGAACGGCAGAGACCGTTTCTTCAAGCACTTTTTGATTCTGGTCAGCTTCACTGAGTAGCTGCCACAACTCGGCGACAGGTACTTCGTTGGCGAGGCGATCGTTCTTGTCTGACCCTGGTAGCTGGTCATCGCAAACGTCGTCGAGCCGCCGTCCTCGGGATCTTTTCCGCTCAGCGGGCATTTGTCGACGAGCAAGAGGCCGTTCTTTCCGCCGGTGATCGTCAAGTTGAAGGACGAGAAACCGACCTGCGGAATGTTGTCGAACGTCGTCTGGAGCTGACTTTTGTTGACGTAGCTGTTGGTTCCGCGCACGTTGAATGTGATCGCGCCGCGGGCGATGATGCCGAGGTCTGGAAGGTTGCGGCCGGGAGTGGCTTGGACGAGATAGGCCTCGCCGTACAGACCGGCGGCGATCATCGGTGTCGAGATCTTCACTGTCCCGACCTGGGTCGTGGTCGGGCAACTGCGGGCTGCAAATGCGGCATTGCTGCAAATCCGGCCCAGCTGCTGTACGTCTACGTTGAGCGCGTCCGGGAGCGTCGCGACAACAGTCTTCGGCGTGGCCGGACTCTGCGGCTCTCCGCCGAGATTGGGAACCGCCAAGTCGGCCTTGTACTCCGCCGACTTCCCGCGTGATTTTCCGACCACCTTCGCGTCGGCCGTGGTGTTGAACGGGGCCAGCGTGCTGCAGTCCGGCGTGGTCGGGAAGGGCGCCGTCTTGACGAAGTCATTCGTGCCGGACAACAACGGATCGGAGTTGGCGTTCGTGTTCGAGTCGTAAGCCTGCACGTAGCCATAGGAGATCCAGGTGCCGCAGTTCGTCGGATTCGTGATGAAGATGTTGCCGTTGGCAAGCTTTCCGAAAAGCTTCTGTTGGTAGAAGGTCACCTGGATCGGCGTGTCTACGCCGAGGACCTTCGCGGTGCGCGGGAAAGGGTCGGTGACCGAGCGAACACGAAGATCGGCGTCGGGTCCGTCGGTTACGGGATAAAACACCGCGTGCGCGCGGATTGCCTCGCTCACGCCTTCGGCAGCCGGCGCGATGTAGGCACCGACGACGGTCGGAACCTCGGGAGATGTCTGAAGAATGAAGATCTTGCCCGTGAGGTCGAGCGGGACTATCCCAGCCATGGCGGTGATCTTCACTTCGCCGATCAGGGACTTGTCGTCGCAGATACCTGTGGAGAATGTTTCCTCCGTGCAGCGGTCGGCGTATGGAACGGCGTTCGGATTGCCGACGCCGCCAGTCGGGAAGTCGACGACCACGCGTTTGACGTCCTCGTTCGGGTCGCTGTACGTGAACGTGGCGTTGACCGTCAAGTCGCCGTGGCCGCCCGGGGATGTGATTGTGGTCCCGCCGCCCGGCACGGGGTAGACGTCTGCGTCTGCCGACTGCACAAGCGCGACTGTGAAGATGATCGTCAGCCCGACGATCGATAGAGATGCGCCTAGACGCGTTTTCCGAGACACTTTCTGACCTTCCAGTTGGGGCGCACTCCCCGTGCACCGACCTACTGGCTACTACCCAGTTGGGCCAACCGGAAAACCGCGTCGGGGCTGGTCCCCGGCGCGGCCCCGACTCATTTGCACATCCTGAACTTTGCCGACTTGGTCATCACGCGGCCCTTGGGGTACTTGGCCGTGGGCTTGAAGTAGACCTTCACCTTGTAGCGGTAGGTCTTGCCGGCGCGAAGCTTCTTTGAGAGCTTCACGGTGGTCCTGAAGGGCGACTTCTTCAGCTTCTTCACGTACTTGTTGTTGACGTAGACCTTCACGAAGCGCACCTGGCTGCGCGACTTGATCGTCGGTGACACACGAAGGCTGCGCTTCTTCAAGCACTTCGTGACGTTCTTGACCATCACCGCGTAGCTCGCGCAACTCGGCGGTGTGTACCTGGTCGGTGACGCAACGGTGCGCGTCTGACCCTGGTAGCTGGTCATCGCGAAAGTGCTGGACCCGCCGTCGTTGAGTTCCTTGCCGCTGATCGGACACTGGTCCACCTTCAGCAGGCCGTTGGAGCCTCCGTAGATCGTCAGCTTGAAAGTCGAGAAACCGACCTGCGGAATGTTGTCGAAGGTCGTCTCAAGCTGGCTCACATTCACGTAGCGGTTGGTTCCACGCAGATTGAAGTTGATCGCCCCGCTGACCACGAGGCCGAGGTCCGGAAGGTTCTTGCCCGGAGAGGATTGCACCAGGTAGACATCTCCCTTCAATCCCGCCTTGATCATCGGCGTGGCGATGTTGACGTCACCAACTTTTGTCGTGGACGGGCAATTGCGGGCGTCAAACGCGGCGTTGGTGCAGATTCGACCGAGCTGCCGGACGTCGATGTTCAGCGCGTCTGGAAGCGTCGTGACCACGGTCTTGGGCACTGCCGCGCTCTGCGGCTCTGCTTCAAGCCCTGGGATCACCAGCTCAGCGGTGTACTGGGCGACTCCGCCGCGCGAGGGTCCTTGAACGGTCGCGTCGGCACTGGTCGTGAAGGGGGCGAGCGTCGCGCAGTTCGGTTCGGTGGGTACCACGTCGGTCTTGGTGAAGTTGTTCGTGCCGGTGAGGAACGGGTCCGAGTTGGCAGTCGAATTGTCGTCGTAGAACTCTGCGTAACCCCAGGAGTTCCAGGTGTCGCAGCGTGTCGGATTGGTGATGAACACGTTTCCGCTGGAGAGCCTGCCGAAGAGCTTCTGCTCATACTTGGTGATCTGGATCGGCAGATCCATGCCGAATGCGCTTGCGGTCGTCGGGAACGGATCGGTTTCCGAACGGATGCGAAAGTCGCCTTCGGGGCCGGAGGTGACCGGGTAGAAGCGCGCGTACGCGCGAATCGGGTCGCCGACAGCCGGGGTGATGTACGCACCAACGACCGTGGGAACTTCCGGATCGGTTTGAATGATCGAAATGGTTCCCGTCATGTCGTTCATCGGGATCGGAATGATTCCGAGATAGGCGATCGCGCTGATCTTGATGACGCCGAGCTGGCTGGCGGCATCGCATATTGCCGTGTCGAAAGTTGCTGTGGTGCACCGATCGGCATAGGGCACCGCATTTGGGTTCCCTACGCCGCCAGCTGGCAGGTCGATCAGAATTCGCTTGACCGTGTCGGTCGTGTTGCCGTACGTGAAGTTGACGCCCGTGGTCAGATCCCCATGCCCGCCGACGGTTGCGTCCGATGTGCCGCCGTACGGAACCGCTGTGATCGCGGCTCCCGCAACTGGCGCGAGCATCAAACATGCCCCAACCGTGGCGACCAACGCCGCAATGTCCTTGCGTGAAAACATTTCCTGTCCTCCCAATTCATAACGGCGAACACCCCGTACGCCGCGCACAAATCACACCTACCCAAGATGGGCCTGATCAAACCTTTAAACAAGAACGGGGCCCGCTTGATGCGGGCCCCGTTCGGGAACTTCTTGGTCTCAGCGTTAGCTGATTACTTGCAGACCCTGAAGGTGTTGGTCTTGGTCTTGACGGTGTTGCCGTCCTTGTAGTAGACCTTGTACGCGTAGTAGTAGGACTTGTTCTTCTTGTACTTGCTCTTCTTCATCGAGAGCTTGAACTTGAAGGGCAACTTGCGGTCCGTCGCGCGGTTTCTGACGTTGGTCTTCTTCGTCCCAGTCAGCAACGTGACCTTGGCAACTTCTGCCTTGGAGATGATTCCCTTCGGGGTGACCTGCAGCAGCTTGCCCTGCTTGACGCAGTTCTGAATCTTCGACGGTTTGGCAACGCCGAAGCACGGCTCGAGGCTCGTGGAAGAGCTCGCGGTCACAGTCGTTCCGCCCCAACCAGTGGTTGAGAAGGTGATCGGTCCGTTGTCCGGCGAGGTGCCGTCGAGCGGGCACGAGCGGGTGGCCAGCAGCGATGAAGCCGATGATCCGCCAGTGATGTTGACGTCGAACTTTTCGAACGCCAGCTGCGGCAGGTTGTCGAACGTCGTCTCGATCTCGTTGAATGACGCGCCGACGAACCTCGTCGTTGCATCGAGGCGGAACTTGATAGCTCCGTCGACCCAGATCGAGAGGTACGGCAGTCCGGCCGTTGCGCCCTTCGTCATATAAACACGACCAGTCTGCGGGAGTGTCAACATCGGAGCCTTGATCGTCGCCGTACCGATCTGACTCGCAGCCGGGCAGGTGTCGGCGACGACGGCAGCCTCGGAGCAGACGTTGTTCAGCGCATTGACGTTGACCGAAACCGAAGCAGGCAGCTTGGTGACGAGCTTCGCAGCGCGGTCACGGTTGTCTGCGTCTGGGTTGTTGATCGAGACGTTCAGGCCCGGGTTGGCGCCACGCGCGTTCGAGGTAAGCGATGCGCTCGCGGTCTGGGTCAGTGCAGGCCTCGGCAGGGCACAGGAAACGTTGACCGTTCCAGCGTCGATCGCGAGGTACGGACCGGCGTTGGAGTCTCCGCCGTTTGCGGCAGTGCCGGAAACGGTGGTCGTCTGGTTGGCGGTGCCACCAGGCGTTCCGTAGCTCGACGCGTACAGCGTTGACTTCCAGTTGCCACAGCGTGACGGGTTGGTCTGGAAGGCGTTGCCGTTGGTGAGAATGCCCTTCAGGTTGAACACAATCTGCTTGATGTGTCCGTAGGTCGTTCCAGGCGCCTGACCCAGCGCGGCGCTGAGGTCTGGGCGGTTGATGGGGCCCTCGGAGACAGAACGGAGGCGGTAGTCACCTTCGGGTCCACTCGTTACAGGAGCGATCTGCGTACGGGACGTAGATGCCACTGCTTGGTTGCCTGCCGCAGGGCCGGACTGGATCGTCGACGTAAACACCGTGAACAGGGTCGTCGGGACGTCCTGGATGCCGACTGCCGACTGCACGATGTAGATCTTTCCGCTCAACACTGCACCGGTCGCTCCGTTGGCATCGATGCCAAGCGTCAACGTGGCTGTTCCGACCTGCGCGGTCGTGGGGCATGGCGAGGATGGGTTGAATACAGGCGTACCTGGCTCCACGCCGCCGTTTACATAGTTGTTGGACTGAGCAATCGTGCAACGGTCGTCGTACGGCACTGCGTTCGGGTTTCCGTAGAAGCCTGCAGGCGTATCGAGCATCCACTGCTTCAAGTCGTCACCAGTGGTGCCTGGAGCACCGCTGGGAACGCCGCTGTAGGTGCCCGCGTAATTCTGTGTGATGGTGATGTCGCTGTGCGCGCCCGGTGTCGGGTCAGCAAAAACAACCGATCCGGTGGCCGGCGTCGGGCCGCTGTTGGCGATGTCAGCGCTGGCTGTCGCAGGCAGGATCACAGCGAACGCCGCGATTGCCGCAATGGCCAGACAGAGCCTCAGGCGTGTGGCCTTTGGTCGATTCATTTAGGTTTCCTCCGTTCGCACCTGAGCACGCTCCCCAGCGGTAAGTCAGGCGGATGATTATCAACTGTTTCCGGATTCTGTTAAGGACCGGAAATTCCCTTTAATGCAAGTTACCTTGAGTCCAAGACGCCTTGCGCCATTCCTCACAAGTGTCTATTAAGTCACTTAGTAAGTGGCTGCATGCTTACATCGGTAGAACACGCTCAACCCATTAAAAGGTTCGCTGAGGTTCGCCCGGATGGGGTAAATTTTCCGTTGATCCAAAAAGCCCGCGTACGCTGCAGGCAAATAGCAACACATATCCGGGGACGCCAGGTTTCGACGAGGCTGAATCCGTGGGTGGAGTTGCGAGCCGAGGTTGGTTGGAGGCCTCGATAAACCCCAACCAAAACCATAAATGCGGACTCTCACGAGTACGCCCTCGTCTAAATAAGACGAGGCATTCGTCCAGCATGGGCCCGTGTGCTGGGTAGCGGGTGTTAGCCAACGGGCTTGATCAGACCGCGCGTCTCAGGCGCCTGATGACATCTAACTGACGACTGGTCTCCCCGGACCCTTGCCGGACCGGCTAACGGGAGACGAGATCCAGAAATCCGGACACGCTCGTAGACGCTCTATTTCACGCAGTCGCGGACGCGGGTTCAATTCCCGCCGTCTCCATTTTGAGGTGCTGACTCGCACGATCTCGCCGATGCTCGGCGAGGAGGCTGCGGTCACGACCAGAGGGTCGCTCCCTTAGCCACCTCGCCTGCGCGTCGACGATCTCGCACGGTTCAGCGCCTCAAAATTTGCTGAAGGGGACTTGGATTAGATGGATTGATGGGCGAGCGCGCTGGCGAGATCATTTCTGTTGGAGTCACTGAGCTTCACGATCGCACCAGCGAGTTGATGCGGGCGGTGGAGGACGGTGCGGAACTCGAGGTCACCGACCGCGGAAAACCCATCGCTCGGATGTCGCCGCAAGGCCCGCAGGATCCATTGGCGCGCGACGGCGACATTCGCAAAGCGACAGTTGGCCGCAGCAAGCTCCCGCCTCCGCTCAAGCTCAGATCGGGTGTGACAGTCTCTGATCTGGTGAAAGAGCAGCAGCTGCCAATCACTCCGTGGGAGTCGGATTCCGCCTGATGCAAGCGCCAGGCGCGTAAGCTGACCGTCATGTCGAACGCCCTGCGGCAACCGATGCCGGAAGTCCCCGGTGTCGAGCACATCTACGTGAATGCCGGCGGGCTTCGTATGCACGTCGCGGTTGCCGGTCCCGAAGATGGTGAGCCGGTGATGCTGCTCCACGGTTGGCCGCAACACTGGTGGCTTTGGCGCAATGTGATGCCGGATCTTGCGGCCGCTGGATACCGGGTCTATGCGCCCGACACTCGGGGGTTTGGCTGGAGTCAAGCCACGGATCGGTTCAGCGACTACGACAAGCGAAACCTTGCGCGCGACTTCATTGCGCTGCTTGACACGCTTGGCATTGAGAAGGTGCGCCTTGCTGGACACGACTGGGGCGGGTTCGCCGGATTCCTCGTGGCGATGATTGCGCCCGAGCGGGTTGATCGCTTTCTCGTCTTCAACATCACGCCGCCGTGGCTGGACCCGCGTCCTTTCAATCTGTTCGCAGCGCTGAAGGCGCTTTCACGCCTTGGCTACCAAGTCGTCATGTCCACGCCGGGACTCTCGCGTTTCGCGCAGGCTGGCCCCGGCCGAAAGCTTTTCAAGGACGGCGTGACAAAGGGCAGCAAGACTCCCGAGATTTGGGGCGACGGCGCACTTGACACCTATCTCAATCAGTTCCTCTCACCGGAGCGTTCGACCGCGACCAAGTTCTTGTACCGGAGCTTCTTGGTGAAGGAGCTTCCTCTGATCCAGTTCAACAAGTACATGCCGGTCAAGCTCACGGTCCGTACGAAGATGGTCTTCGGGCTGGACGATGTGGCGATCGATCCCGATCTGATCACGAGCAACAAGCACTCGAACTACGCGACGGACTTCACGGTCGAAACCGTCGAGAACGCCGGCCACTTCATCGTTGACGAGCAGCCAGAACTTGCGACGGCGAAGCTGCTCGAGTTCTTCGCCTAGTTCGCCGCTTCGAGTTTTTCCATGCGCCGTTCGGCCGCTTCAGCCAAGCCGCGGAAGAGTCGTTCCTGCTGATCCTCCTGGCGCGTCTGGCTTTCCGAGTGCCACTGCACGCCGAGCATGAAGTCGCGGTCGGCGGCCTGAATGCCCTCGATCACTCCATCCGGTGCCCAGGCGATCGCCTCGATGTTGCTGCCGAGCCTGTCGCAGCACTGGTGATGGAAGGAGTTCACGTGAGTTTCCGTGCGGTCTAGCGCGCGGTGGATCTTTGAGCCCTCTTTGATCGTCACGTCGTGGGTGGCAAACGCGCCGCCCTCTTCTTGCGAATGATTGATCGGGCTGTCGGGGAAGTCCTCGGGGATGTGCTGGTGGAGGGAGCCTCCGCGGGAGACGTTCATCAACTGAGTTCCTCGGCAGACCGTGAGGATCGGCATCTGACGGATGTCCGCCTCGCGGATCAGCCCGGTCTGGAACGTGTCGGTCATCAGGTTCGTCGGGCCGACGTAGTCGGTGCGCGCCTTGTTGTAGAGCGTAGGGTCGATATCTGGGCCGCCGCTGACAAACAGTGCGTCGACGTTGTCGAGAACCTGGCCGATTGCTCCGGGCATGATCGGCGGGATCACAAAAGGAATGGCGCCCGAGAGGAGGATCGCGCGGAGGTACTCGACGCTGATCACGAAGTCCTCGCGTGGCGGGTCGCCGCGCGGCACAATGCGCTCGCGCGCTGCTTCACGGAATTCTGAGCTCGACACGCCGATCGTTACGCGGCGGCTTGGCGAGCTGAGGCCTATCGGTCCGTCATAGGGCTGTGCGTCGTTCAATTTTCTTCAATCCTTGACTCAGGCGAATTGATGAGCAAGACTGCCGACCAGTTCGGTCAGACTCGCGCCCGAGCGGACGATTTCGCGCTGGCGCTGGGCGCCGGTCTTGAAATCAATATCAAGCAGGTGGTCGAGTTCGCTCTCACAGCCGAGGTCCTGGGCGTGCGGGCGGGCGGCCTCGATCAAGAGGGGTAGCTGCTTGGCGATCGGAATGCGCGTTGAAGAATCAGCGTCGATCAGCTCGGCGTCGTAGCCGTCGCGCGCCGCGAGGAAGCGGTTCTCGTTCAGTGCCTCTTGAACTGAAGTCTGCTTCTCGCTGATCCAGCCCTCGTCGTGCTCGAGCTTGGCGATCGACTGAACCAGCGCGACCAGCGCGGCCGTTGAAGCTGAATCGATCTGTGCATCCATCGTGCGGATTTCGATCGTGCCGAAGCGCGGCTGCGGGCGGACGTCCCACCATAGGTAGGTTGGCTCGGGAAAGCAGCCGGACCGGATCATCAGGTCCACGGTCTCGACATACGCGGCGTAGTCGTCGAACTTCAACGGAATACCTACGCGGGGGAAGGCCTGAAAGAGGGGAGTGCGCGCGGATGCGAGGCCGGTGTCGCGGCCCTGCCAGTAAGGAGAGTTCGCCGAAAGCGCCAGAAGCAACGGCACGTGGGCGCGCAGGCGGTTGTACGAACGGATCGCGTCCTCTGCATCGCCGACGCCGATGTGCACGTGCAGCGCAAAGGTCGGTTCGCGTCGTGCGAGTTCGCGCATTGAGCCGTAGAGGCCCTGGTAGCGCTCGCCACTGGAAATCACTGTCTGGTACCAGACCGCCTGCGGGTGGGTGCCCGAGCAGGCGACCTTCAGGGCGAGGGGTTCGAGCTCGCGCTTCAACCGGGTGCGAATGTCGTTCAAATCTTCGATTGCGTCACTGACGCGTTCATTGACGCCTGTCGCAAGTTCCACTGCCGAGCCGTGCGTCTCCGGGGTCAGGCGATCTGCAAGCGAAGGCGAGACGGTGCGCAAGACGTAGTCGATGCTCTGCGCGAGGGTGGCGTCCTGGGTGTTCAGCAGCATCACCTCTTCCTCTATGCCGACGGTCCAGTTCGGGAACTTTCCGCCGCCCCATTCTGCCCAAGCGGGCGCTTCGGTCATTGGCTCGGTTGGGGAACTCATACGGCCTGGAATCTCCTTGTCGAGGCTTCACTGCGGTACCGCGCAGCTGCGTCGGCCAAACCGCGGAAAAGTGCCTCGTGCTCATCGCGGTTGGTCAGGCTCTCGGCGTGCCACTGCACGCCAACTACGAAGTCACGATCAACTGCCTCCATACCTTCGACGATCCCTTCGGGGGAACGCGCGCTGATGCGGAGTCCGGCGCCGAGCTTCTCGACGCTCTGGTGGTGAAAAGAGTTCACTTCGGCCTGCGCTTCGCCGATCGTGCGCGCCAGCAATGAGCCGGGCTCGATATCGACGGCGTGGCTGGGGTGGTGCCCCAGTTCCTTCTGTCGGTGAGCCTCGGCTTCGTTTCCGTATACGTCCGGGATGTGTTGGTAGAGGGTGCCGCCGCGGGCGACGTTCAGAACCTGCATGCCTCGGCAGATCGCGAGGATCGGCATGCCCCGTGCGTCGGCCGCGCGGGCGAGGGCAATCTCAAAGGTGTCTGTGGCGAGTTCGGTCGGGCCGAGTTTCTCGTGCGGCGCCTGGCCGTAGGTGCTCGGGTCGATGTCTGGACCGCCCGAGAGGCAGACGGCGTCAACGGTCTCGAGGATCGATTCAATCGTGTCGCGGTGCATCGGCGGGATGATCAGCGGCACTGCGCCGACCTGCTGAACCGAGTTGAGATATGGGATACCAAGGCAGATCTCACGGTGGGGCGGCTCGCCCTTGGGGATCTGCTTCAAGTGCTCGGGCACGCGGATCTCGGAGCTCGAGACGCCAATCACTGGGCGCGGCGAGCTGTTCATTGCGTGATCTTTGCTGCGTTGTTCATTCGGCCGTAATCCATGTGTCTTTCGCTCCCCCGTTTTGCGAACTGTTGACGATCAATTCGCCGCGTTCGAGCGCCACACGGGTCAAGCATGCTGGGAGTGTCCTTGCATCTTCCCCGAGATGAATTGCATATGGGCGCAGATCGATGTGTCGCGGCTCCAGAGAGTTTCCGATCACCGTCGGATGTGTTGAAAGCGCGACGGTCTCCTGGACGACCCAGTCCTCGGGCGCGAGCTCGAGGTCGCGGCGCGCGGCCTCGAGCTGTTCGGCGCTCGCGCGGCGGCCGATCGTGACGCCTTTACCACCGAGCCCACCGCGCGGCTTGATCACGAGCTCGTTGATGCGCTCGTCGATCATCGCTCGTGTTTCTGCGCCTGATGGGTCGTACGTCTTCACAGATTCAAGTATCGGCTCTTCAGAGAGGTAGAAGACGATCATGTCCTCTACATACGCGTGGATCAGCTTGTCGTCGGCGATTCCCGAACCAAATGCATTGACGCAGGCGACGGCGTTCTCACGGATCGGCCCGAGCATCAGCTCACCGAAGTGGGAGAGTGCGCCGCTGGGCAGGCGCAGGCGGTCGAGGTCAGTGCGGCGGTAGATCACGTCGATCGGCTTGAGCAGGCCGTCGTCGTCGCGTCCGTAGATCGCGCCGCCGTGGTTCTCGATCTTGTCAAGTGAAAAGAGGTAGATGTCGAGCGCTTTTGCGACCTGGCGATGTTCGTACCACGCGGCGCTGCCCGGACCGTCGGTGACGAGCGCGATTGAAGGCTCGTCGCTGGCGCCTTCTGGCGCGGCCGCATGGAGCGCGTCGGAGATCGCCTCGAAGACGTTGTCATCGACCGGAAGCTTCTGCCGCCCGCTGGTGAAGGGCACGACTTCATCGCTCATCTGACGCGCCGCCCGAGAGAACGTGAGGCCGGAGGGGGATCGCACGTTGTCCTCGAGCACGCGGAGCTCGCCGTCGGAGTCGCGCACGAGGTCGAGGCCGGCAACGTTGGTGAACACGCCAGCCGGCGGGGTGGTGCCCACGAGGTCGGACTCGTAGTACTCGGCGCTTTCGATCGCCTCGATCGGAATGACGCCCGCGCTGACTATGCGCTGCTCGTCATAGACATCGAGGACGAACTCGTTGAGCGCACGCACGCGCTGGGCGACTCCGCTTGAGATGCGCCGCCATTCCTCGGCCGGGATCACGCGCGGGATCGGGTCAACGACAAAGGGCTGAGTGCCGGTCGCAGTCGTGAACGCTACGCCGCGGCGATCGACATCAGCCTGCGCGGCCGCCCTCAGCGCGGCGAGGTCGAGCTCGGCGAGCTGCTCGATGATCGGGACGTACTGGGGTCGCGGAGCCCCGCTCTCGTCGAATGCCTCGTCGAAAAATCCGTCAACGTGGCCGTAGCCCGTCAGCGCGCCGTATGACGCAGAAATCTCCTGCACTGAATTGATGAAGCAATCTTAAATTGGGCGGATGGGAGTCTGGTTATACGTCCGTACAACCCGCAGAGAGGCCATGCGCCCGTATGGCCAAGCTTTACGCGCGGGTCAGTTGTCCGTAGAGTCGCGCGTTGCGGCTGCCAATGCGGCAACGGAGACTTCCTGGGCCATGACTTCCATCTCGAGCGTTGTCGAAAGCGCGGGGCGTGCCGACGCGTCCATCACTCGCTTGGCCAGCCCAACTGGAACTGGGAAGTTGCTCGCAAGCTCGTTCGCCAGCTCCTCGGTCGCGCCATCAAGCTCGTCCGCTGAGACGACACGGTTGGCCAGGCCAATGCGCCCGGCCTCTTCGCCATCGAGTTCGCGGCCGGTGAGGATCAGTTCCTTGGCGATTCCCAGGCCGACGATCGCTGGCAGACGGGAGGATCCGCCGACATCGGGAAGTAGACCGAGCTTGACCTCCGGGAGGCTCATTCGCGAGTCGGCCGTGACCACGCGCAGGTCGCAGGCGAGAGCCAGCTCCACCGCCCCGCCGATGCAGACCCCGTGGATCTGGGCGATCGTCGGCTTGGTCATCGTCTCGGCGAGATTCCAGGCCTCGAGCGCTTTGCGGCGGAACTCGCGCAGGCGCTCTGGCGCGCCGGCCAGTGAGGCCAGCTCCTTGATATCCATCCCGGCAGAGAAAACCGGCCCCTCGCCGCGGATCACGACAACCCGGACTTCGGTGTCGTTGGCCGCCTCGCCCAGCGCGTCGCCCAGCGCCACGACGAGCTCGGAATTGAATGAGTTGCGCTTGTCTGCGCGATTGAGAACTACGTGGCGAACCTCGCCGCGGTCCTCGATGTTGACCAGGCCCATGGTTTACGCCTCCAGATTGATGTAACTCAAGGGTAGACCTCGGCGATTCGACCCGAACGTCCCAGCTGAAGTGAGGGGTCATACGTCCAACTTTGTCCCGATGGCTTGGACTTCTGTACGGCTTAAGCCGGAAATAACACCGAATATGCCTAAAACCGGGCGGTAAGGCTTAAAGCGCCGACCCGGGCCGTCGATAAAAACTCCGTAGTGACCTTACAAGGAACCTGACCGAAGCGAAAGCCCTTTCGCAGTCGGTCCAGGGGGTTGACACGATGATTGCGAATCATCGATCAAGAATCGCGACAATTCTGATTTTCTGCATGTTGCTGGTGATCCCGGCAACTGTTCCTGCGTTCGCTTCCGGCGACGACTTTGGAACGGTTGAGGGCTCCGGCGCAGCCGACACGGTCGCGAGCCCTGTAGCGCCTGAGGCTGCGCCTACTCCTGAGCCAGAGCCCGCACCCGCGCCCGAGCCCGCTGCCGAACCGGCAGCAGAGCCCGCTGTGCCTGCCCCGGCCGAGCCGAAGAAGGTCAAGAAACTTTCCGCCTCACCCAACGCAACGGTGATCGAGCGCGACGCTGCCGCACCGACCGCCGATCCTCCGGTGGATGATCCTTCCGGCGCGACCGATGAAGCCGGCGCGACCGGCGAAACCGGCGGAACTGGTCCGACTGGCTCAACTGGCTCGACCGGCCCGAGTGGTCCGATCGCAGGCGGCGGAGGAGTCGAGGACCCTTCGGGCTCCGGTGACACGCCCACCAACAACGCACCGACGACTGGCGAGGGCACGCAGCCTTCTGGCACCACGATTCCCGGCGAGGCACCGAGCAGCAACGGCATTCTCACTGAGGGCGGCGACCAGGGCGCGAGCAACAACGGCAACTCCGGTGACTCGGAAACCGCCGGCACGGGCGCTGCCGACACCGAGCAGATCGTCAACACGCTCAGCAACGGCGTCGAGAACGGCAAATCGGGCGCGGCAGACACCCGCAGCGTCGCAAGTCGCACGACCGATCAGATCCAGCGCAACGCCGAGAGTGGCGTCGTAGCCAGCCTTGTCGTGACGCGTATCATCAGCGAGATCCCGGTCTGGGTCTTCTGGGCACTTGGCGCGCTCGCAGTAATCGCGCTGGCTGGCCTCGGACTCTTTCTTCGCGAGCGTCACCGTCGTCGCAGCGCAGAGCTCGACGCGATGGTCGACGAACTGACTGGAATCTCAAACCGCAAGGCATTCGACCGTCGACTTGATCTTGAGTGGCGTCGAGCCGCTCGTTACGGCCGATCTCTTGGTTTGATGGTCATGGACCTCGACGGCTTCAAGCAGGTCAACGACCTCAAGGGTCACGCAGCGGGCGACCGCGTTCTGCGCGACGTTGCCCAGGCGCTCGACAAGCGCATGCGCGACACCGACCTTGTGGCCCGTATCGGCGGAGACGAATTCGCAGTGATCTGCCCTGAAACCGGGATCAACGAGTTGATGACAATTCGGCGCCAACTGAGCGAGCAGACGACCCGCGAAATCGGCGAAGTCGTCGGACTCAGCATCGGCGTCGCCGAGTACGTACCGAGTGACGACGACGCGACGAGCATCCTCGCTCGCGCCGACGAGTCGATGTACCGCGTCAAGCGCGGCGAAGCCACCGCGCTGCCTGCCTGATCCTCGATATTGCTAACGGAGACCGGCCACCGCGTGCGGCTCTACTCTGACGGCGTGATCGAAAAATGATTCAGTCATCCGGCGAGCGCTACATCGAAGCGCGCTGCGAACAGGTGTGGATGGTCGTCGACGACGAGAACTGTCGTGCGCGCTGGCTCTCGTTCGCCGATCAGATTGAAGGTGTCACGGTTTACGAACCCTCGACGAGCGTCACCTTCATCACGCAGGAACATCCGAGCCTTGCTCACATGTCGAGCGTCGATTGCGCGGCCACATTGACGGTCGAGTTGATCCCCGAGGGTGCAGGTACCCGCGTTCGCATTCTCGCCTGTCGCGAGCCGTCCGGCAGACTGCGGGCGATTGCGATGAAGTTGACGGCCCAGCGCGCGCTGGATCGCCACATTTCTATTTCGCTCGATCATCTGGCGCAGATGCTGACTGGACGCGCCAACAGCTGAATCCGTTCAGCTGACGAGATCCCAGGCTTTCAATGCTGGATAGGGATCGACTGGCTTGGATCGCCAGATCTCTCCGGTCCACTGCTCGAAGTGCAGAAGGCACGCGCTTGTTCGTCCGGTGTCGCCGACGGTCCCGATCTGTTGACCCGTATAAATGCGGTCCCCGGCCTTGAATGGCGATGGCCGTGAGAGGTGGAGGTATGCCTGATCGCCAACGCCATCGCCATCCGGCGTGATCACGATGTAGTTGCCCGCAGCACCCTGGTTTCCGCTGCGACGCACGATGCCTCCTCGCGCTGCGACGAGCTTGACGCCGCAGTTGGCGAGCACATCAAACCCTTCATGCCCACGCCCACCGCCGAAGCGTGCTCCGCCCGTGCCGTATGTGTGTCTACCGGCGACCGGGAAGACGAAGGGGTAGAGATCGAAGGCGTCGCGGCTGTTGTCGATCGGCGCAGCCTGCGAGGCCGCCACACCGCCAGCGCGCACGAGCGTGGTTCGGAATGCGTAGCGACCGGTCGCCGCATCTTTGTCCTTGGTCTTTCCGTTCCAGAGCACCGAGACGGTCCGACCAGGTGGAGCGGCGAGCTTCCAGCTAGCGACATTGGCTCGGGTGTCGGTGTTTACAAGATTGATCTCTGCGGACAGGTCGCTCGCACCGGCGGCCTGAAACGAATAGCTCACGAGCCGTTGGGCGCCGAGGAAAACCGCGCGCGGCGTGCTGGTTCCGGCTTTCAGCGTCACGCCGGCCAGGCCGGTCGGAACTGACTTCAGATCCGGCGCGCCGATGACCGGCGGGGCGGGAAGAACGGTAACGCGTGGCCCGGACCTGGCGGCGACGCCGGATTCGCCGATGACCGAGACCGGTCCGCTCTGGGCGCTCAGCGGGACCTTCACGCGGGCAACTCCCGACGTCGCGCTGATTGCAGAGGCTGCGACATCGTCGCGGGCGCCGGAGGCGCCGACGAAGACAAATTTTGTCGCCTTGTCGAGGTTTTCGCCAGCAACGCGAATGACTCCGCCGCCGCGTACGCGGCGCGTTTGCTTCGCTCCGGTGCAGGCCTTCTCGCACGCGATCTTCTTGATCTTCGGCGTCGCGACGAATCCACTCCCGCCGGAATCCACGGAGGCGGAGGCTGCCGGCGGGACAAGCAGGAAAACGGCAGCGACAAGCGCAGCGTGACGAAACTTGAGTGGGAGTGTGCGGGATCGGATCAGCATGGGGTCGGTCCAGATCGAGCTCGCGGCTCGAACTCTCGAGCTGCCGCGAAGCGGGCATTGTACGTAATCGGCCCGGCGGATTGCCAACAAGCCCCTTCGACCTTCTATTCTTCGCTCACCGCAGTGGGTGCGAGAGTTCGCATGCCGTCAGACTTTTTCAAGCCGTGCTTTTCTTGAGCACCGTTCCTCCGAAGAGACCAAGACCAAATGTCAAAGACATACGTAGCCACGCCCGAGACCCGCAATCGTGAATGGGTCGTAGTAGACGCCGAGGGACAGACCTTGGGACGTCTCGCGACGCAGATCGCGGATCAGCTCCGTGGCAAGAACAAGCCGGAGTACACGCCGCACATCGACACCGGCGACTTCGTGGTCGTGATCAACGCCGAGAAGATCGAGGTCACCGGCAACAAGCTGACCGAGAAGATTTACTACCGCCACACCGGCTACCCCGGTGGACTGCGCAGCCGCACCCTTGAGGAGCAGCTTGAGCGTCGTCCCGAGGAAGTCATCCGCAAGGCCGTCAAGGGCATGATCCCGCGTACCAAGCTTGGCCGCACGCAGCTGCTCAAG
The DNA here is from genome assembly GCA_016185345.1 of Solirubrobacterales bacterium. Taxonomy (GTDB): domain Bacteria; phylum Actinomycetota; class Thermoleophilia; order Solirubrobacterales; family JACPNS01; genus JACPNS01. Next base: position 151,688 of record JACPNS010000021.1, read on the forward strand.
CTGAAGGTCTACGCCGGCACCGAGCACCCTCACCAGGCCCAGAACCCGAAAGTACTTTCCTAATGACCGAAGAAGCCAAGACTCCAGAGAACGAAGCAGCACCCGTCGAAGAGGCGCCAGCTGAAGAAGCGACGGCGGAAGAGACTGCCGAAGCTGCTCCTGAAGTGGTCAGGACTAAAGAGACGACCGAGGTCGTCGAAGAGGCCCCGGTCCCGAACCCGGTTCTGGCCCTCGCTGCCGACGCGCGCTACACAGCGACCGGCAAGCGCAAGACCGCCGTCGCTCGGGTGATCCTCAAGCCGGGTACCGGCGTGATCACGGTCAACGGCCGTGAGCTCAACGAATACTTCCCACGCCCGACGCTGCAGATGACCGCCAAGGAATCCCTCGAAAAGGTCAACTCAGTCGACAAGGTCGACGTGATCGCAAAGGTTCACGGCGGCGGCGTCGCCGCTCAGGCTGGCGCAGTGCGCCACGGCATCGCTCGCGCGCTGCTCGAGGCCAACGCAGACCTCCGCGGCGAGCTCAAACGCGCCGGCTTCCTGACTCGAGACGCTCGTGTCAAGGAGCGCAAGAAGGCGGGCCTCAAGAAGGCCCGTAAGCGTCCGCAGTTCAGCAAGCGCTAAAACCGCGTCTGGCCTCCGGCGCTCGTATGCGCAAGTACTTCGGAACCGACGGCATCCGTGGCGATGCCGCGACTCTGCTGACCGATGAACTCGTCGAGAAGCTCGGACGCGCTGCTGTGTCCCAACTCGGCGGCGCAGGCACCCGCGTGGCGATCCTGCGCGACACGCGTGAGTCCGGCCCGCGCATCGAGCGTGCGCTTGCACGCGGTGCATCTCTCGCTGGCGCCGATGTGAAGCTCGCGGGCGTACTGCCGACGCCGGCTGCCCCCGTGCTGATCGAGCGACTCGGCTTTGAGCTCGTCGCCGTGGTCAGCGCCTCGCACAACCCTTACGCCGACAACGGCATCAAGTTCTTCGGTGCCGGTGGGCTGAAGCTCACTGACGCGATCGAGGCCGAAATCGAGAAGCTGATCGACACGCCGCCGACCGACGTCGATGCGCCTGGCGCAATCAGCGAACTGCATGGCGCGGAGGACGACTACGTCCGCGCGCTGGCCGAGCGCTTCGCAGATTTGGACCTGACCGGTGTGCGCGTGCTGATCGACACGGCGAACGGCGCCACCTACCTGGCGGCTCCACGCATCCTTCGGCAGCTTGGCGCCGATGTCACAGTGCTCGCTGATCGCCCTGACGGGACCAACATCAACGATGGCTGCGGGTCAACGCATCTTGATGGCCTCATCGCCGAGATCCAGCGGGGCGACTACGCCGCTGGCTTCGCGTTTGACGGGGACGGCGACCGCATGCTCGCCGTGGACAGCGAAGGTCGAATCGTGGACGGCGACGAATTGATCGCGCTCGCGGCACTGCACCTTCGCGAGGCCGGGCGCCTTCCGGGCAACGGCGTGGCGGTCACCGTGATGACCAACTATGGGTTTCATCAGGCGATGAAGGAGGCCGGCATCGAGGTTGAGATCACCGACGTCGGCGACCGTTACGTACTTGAAGCGCTGCTTGAGAAGGACTGGGCGCTCGGCGGCGAGCAGTCAGGCCATGTGATTGATCGCGGTTTTGTTCCGTCTGGCGACGGCACAGCCAGTGCGCTTCTCACGCTCGAGGCGCTCAGCGCGGGCGGCAGGGCATTGCACGATGTGATTCCGATGCAGAAGCTGCCCCAGACGCTCGTGAATGTCCGTGTGACTGACCGATCAGCGATCGCAGGCGCGGACAGCGTCTGGAACGCGGTCGACGCGGCAAATGCAGACCTTGAAGGGCGAGGCCGGGTTCTGGTCCGTGCCTCGGGCACCGAACCGCTCGTTCGCGTGATGGTTGAGGCTCCGACCGAGGACGAGGCCGACGGTGTTTGCGAGCGACTCGTTGGTCTGATTCGCAGCGAACTCGGCCGCACGGACTGACCCATGATCGCGCTCCATACACTCACCTGAATGTGCGGCATCGTCGGATACGTCGGTTTCAGACCGGCCCGTGACCAGCTCGTCAGTGGTCTACAAAAACTTGAGTACCGCGGCTATGACTCCGCCGGTATCGCTCTCGTGCGTCCTTCCGGCATCCAGTCGATCCGCGCCGTCGGCAATCTCAAGAACCTGAGAGAAGCGATTGACGGCCGCACCTGGAGTGGCCAGTCCGAGGCGATGACCGGCATCGGCCATACCCGCTGGGCCACCCATGGCGAGGTCACCGAAGAGAACGCGCATCCGCACTCGGACCCGACCGGTCGAGTTCAGATCGCGCTCAACGGCATAGTCGAGAACTGGTCGGAGCTGCGCCGTCGCTTCATTGAGCGCGGCGACCGCTTCTCCTCGGACACCGACGCGGAGGTTGTGGCCCATCTCGTGGCAGACCACTACGACGGCGACCTCATCGAGGCCGTGCGCAGCGCCTTCAACGAGCTGCGCGGTCATTACGCGTTTGTCGCGGTTGCGGCCGACGAACCAGATCTGATCGTCGCTGCTCGCCGCGAGTGCCCGCTTGTGGTTGGCGTCGGCGAGGGCGAGTGCTTCGTCGCTTCCGCGATTCCCGCATTCCTCAAAGAAACCCGTATCACGCAGATGGTCGAGGACGACGAGATCGTCGCGATCCGCGCCAGCGGGACTGAGTTCTTCACGGCCGCTGGCGAGAAGGTCGAACGCGCCACCGAAAAGGTCGACTGGGACGAGGAGACCGCCGAGAAGGGTGGCTTCGACACATTCATGCTCAAGGAGATCTACGAGCAGCCCGACGCAGTTGCCGAGACGATCGCCGATCGCGTGATCGACGACGAGTCGGTCGATCTTGGACCGGACTTTCTTTCCGACGAGGACTTCGCGGCCGCCGATCGCGTTGTGATCGTCGCCTGCGGTACGTCCTATCACGCAGGACTGATCGGGCGCTACGTGATCGAGAACTGGGCGCGCGTTCCCGTAGAGATGGACGTCGCCTCCGAGTACCGCTATCGCAACCCGGTGCTGCGCGAGAACGACATTGTCATCGGCATCACCCAGTCCGGAGAGACCGCCGACACGCTCGCAGCGATGCGCATGGCCCGTGAGGCTGGCGCCAAGGTCGTGGCCGTCACCAACATCATGGGTTCACGCGCGACGCGCGATTCAGACGCCGTGCTCTTCACGCGTGCCGGGCTGGAGATCGGCGTGGCAGCAACCAAAACCTTCGTGTCGCAGGTCGCCGCGATGTATCTGATCGCCCTGAAGCTCGCTGAACTGAAGGGCGAGCTCGGCGCCGATGATCGCCGCGAGATAATCAGTGAACTGCGCAGATTGCCGCACTATCTCCAGGCGATGATCCCGGGCGACGACGAGCGCGCGCGCAAGATCGCCGAGCACTGGTGGGACGCCGACTTTTTTCTCTACCTCGGACGTCACGTCGGACTTGGCGTCGCACTCGAGGGCGCGCTGAAGCTGAAGGAGGTCTCCTACATCCCGACCGATGCCTACGCCGCCGGCGAGATGAAGCACGGCCCGATCGCCCTGCTCGATGAGCACACGCCGGTCGTTTGTATTGCGACCGATTCGCCGGTCTATGACAAGGTCGCGTCCAACATCGCCGAGGTCCGCGCGCGCAAGGCCTACGCGATCGCGGTGGCCACCGAGGGCAACGAGAACGTCCACGAATTCACCGACGAGGTGCTCTACGTGCCGCGCACCCACTGGTTGCTCCAGCCGCTCCTGGCCGTGGTTCCGTTGCAACTGCTGGCCTACCACATCGCCACGAAGCGAGGACTGAACGTCGACCAGCCGCGCAACCTCGCCAAGACCGTCACCGTCGAGTAGTCCGACGACTGTGGCCAATAGTCTGGCCGGATGATTGGAGTCGGCATAGATCTGCTCGAAATCGACCGCATGGAGGAGGCGCTCGCGCGTCGTCCGCGGCTCGCCGAGCGGATTTTCACCAGCGAGGAGCGCGCCTACGCCGAGCGGCACAGGCGGCCGGCGCAGCACTTCGCCGCCCGTTTTTGCGCCAAGGAGTCGGTGGCGAAGGCACTGAGCCTGCGGGCGTGGGCGTTCCGCGAGATTGAGGTCGTCGCGACTGGTGCGGCACCGCGTGTCCGCCTGACCGGACGCGCCGCAGAGGCCGCCGAAGCGCTCGGCGCGGAGATCCGAATTTCGCTCACGCACTGCAACCTGACCGCAGGCGCGGTTGCGATCGCTTCGGTTGCCCGGGAGCGCTGATGATGCCTTACACGACGATTCCCCGCTGGGCCGATCCGCTCTACGACGCCGACGCCATGCGCGCCGCCGACGCCTGGGCGATCGATCACGAGAAGATCCCGTCGCTCGATCTGATGGAGCTGGCCGGTCAGGCGATCGCGCGCGCGGCGCTGGAGCCCGCGCCCGAGGGTCCGATCCTGATCATCTGTGGCAAGGGCAACAACGGTGGTGACGGCCTGGTCGCCGCTCGGCTGCTGCGCGAGAATCGCGACAGGCTCGGTGACAAGCAGGTCGCCGTGATGCTGCTTGGAGACCCGGCCGAGTTGTCGCCCGATGCGAACGCAAATCTTCAGCGACTCCCGGGCGATCCGCCGCACGCTTTCGACGCGGGGCTGATTTCGCAGGCAGGCGTGATCGTGGACGCGATGCTCGGTACCGGGGCAAAAGGCGCTCCGACCGGAGTGATCGCTGAGGCCGTAACGGCGATCAACCGGCGGTCCTCCGTGGCGCGTGTTATCGCTGTGGACAATCCGACGGGCGTCAATGCCTCTACTGGTCAGGTCGAAGGCGACGGCGTCTACGCCGAGTTGACGATCAGCCTGCATGCGCCGAAGGTCGGGCAGTTTGTTGCCCCCGGCGTGTTTCTCTGCGGAGAGGTTCGCGTCGCCGACATCGGTATCCCGCCCGAGGCATTTGATGGCGCAGGCGCAGAGCCGGCCGCCGGCACGATCGGGCCCAGAGTCCTCAGGCTGGCGCCGCGCCGCGACGACGCGAGTAGCAAGTTCAGCTCCGGCGTGCTCGGCGTGGTGGGTGGATCGACTGGTTTGACTGGCGCGCCCTGCATGTCTGCGATGGCCGGTCAGCGCACGGGGGCGGGGTACGTGACGGTCTACGTGCCGCGCAGCCTGAACTTGATCTTCGAGCAACGGCTGCTCGAGGCGATGTCCGTCCCGCTTGATGACGATGACGGCGCGCTACTTGACAGCTCGCTTGACGACCTGGCCGAACGCAGCGAGCGCTGCGATGCGCTGGTGGTCGGTCCGGGAATCGGTCGGGCAGACTCAACCGGTCGCCTCGTGGCGGGCCTGCTCGCGCGCAGCACCAAGCCTGTGCTGCTTGACGCAGACGGGCTGTTTCCGTTTTCCGGCGCGATCGAGCAGCTCAAGCGCGAGGCTCCTTTGCTGATCACGCCGCACAGCGGTGAGCTCGCACGGTTGCTGGGTGTTTCGAGCGACGACGTCGACGGCGCTCGCGTTGCGCACGCGCAGGAGGCCGCCGATCGTAGCGGCGCGGTAGTGATCTTGAAGGGCTCCGACACGGTCGTAGCCGCACCGGGGATGGCGCCGCTCTTGAACACGCTGAAGGCCCCGGGTCTTGCCACGGCAGGAACCGGCGACGTGCTCTCTGGCATTGCGGGCGCGTACCTCGCCAAAGGGCTTGGCGCTCGCGAGGCGGCGGCCGCAGCGGTGTACGCGCATGCGCTTGCCGGTCGCGAGGCGTCCGAGCGCCACGGCGCCGAACACATGATCGCGAGCGACGTGATTTCGCTCTTGCCGACCGTGCTTGCGTAAGGTAAAAGCGTGGCTACTTCGGACGTAGAGAAGACGACGCTCCGCCGCTCGGTGGCGCAGGTGGACCTCGACGCGATCTCAAAGAACGTCGAGTTCCTGCGTGCGCAGTTGACGGGCGGCTCCAAGTTATGCGCTGTCGTGAAGGCCGACGGCTACGGGCATGGCTGCGCGCAGGTCGCGCAGGCCGCCGTGCGCGGCGGCGCGAGGCGTCTCGCCGTCGTCACGGTCGAGGAGGCCGCGCTGGTCGCAAACCTCGAGCTTGGCGTTCCCGTGATTCTGCTTGCGCCGATCAACGACGACGAGATCGTTGCCGCGGCCGCAACGGGAGCCGAGCTAACCGTATGGAACACCGCGCAGGTTGAATCGGCCGCGCGCGCCGCAGGCTTGCTCGGTCGCGACACAAAACTTCACGTGAAGCTCGACAGCGGAATGGCTCGCTTCGGCGCGCGAGGCAGCGACGAAGCGCTGCAAGCGATTGCGACTGCGGACCAGATGGCGCGAGTCGAGCCCGTCGCGGTCTGGACCCACTTCGCCACCGCCGACGAACCCGGCGACGACTACTTCCCGCACCAGCTTGAGCGGTTCACGGCGTTCGTCGAGGCAGCCCGAGAACTCCGACCGGAGCTACTGGCCCACGCCGCCAACAGCGCCGCGCTTCTGCGCGATCCGGCCAGCCACTTCGATTTCGCGCGCGCGGGCATCGCAATCTACGGACTCGATCCCTTCGGCGGCGACGCGGTTGCCACCGGGCTCGCTCCAGCACTCAGCCTGCACTCCTACATCGCATCCGTGCGCGAGGTCGGCGCTGGCGAGTCGGTTGGGTACGGACGACGATTCATCGCCGAGTCCGACACCCGCATCGCCACTATCCCGATCGGATACGGAGACGGCTGGCGCCGGATCCTCTCCAACAACAGCGACGTCCTGATCGCCGGCAAGCGCTACCCACAGCGCGGCACGGTCAGCATGGACAGCATCATGGTCGAGCTTGGCGCAGGCAGCACGATCGATCCCGGAACGCCCGTCGTTCTGATCGGTCGCGACGGGCTCGAGGCAATCAGCGCCGAAGAGGTCGCCGAGCGCGCCCAGACGATCAACTACGAGATCACCTGTGGCCTCACGGCCCGTACCGCCCGCGACTATTGTCGCGACGGCGACTGAGGTTCTGGACTTGACGGTTCGGGCCGACATCGCCGAGCTGGCGGCGGCCAGCGACTCGCTCGCCGCGACGCGCGCCGGGCTGCCCGAGCGTGGGGCGGGGGCATGGTTTGTCGGCGGCGCGGTGCGGGACCTGATGCTCGGCCTACCAGTGACCGACGTGGACATAGCCGTCGCCGGCGACTCGCGCAAGACCGCGCGGGCGCTGCACGCCGCGTTGGGGGGCGACATCTTCTCGCTCTCTGATCGCTTCGGTACCTGGCGTGTGCACGCGAGCGGCGGCTTTCAGATCGATGTCTCGGGTCTTCGCGGCGCGACGATCGAGGAGGATCTTTCGCACCGCGACTTCACGGTGAACGCGATCGCCCTTTCTGCCTGCGACGACACGCTGACCGACCCCTACGGCGGCGAAGCCGACGTTGCTCGCAAATTGATGCGCCTGGTCGCCGAGCGCGCATACGACGACGACCCGCTGCGCCCGCTGCGTCTTCCGCGACTGGCAGCAGTTCTCGGCTTTGAGATCGATCCCGAGACCGCGGACGCCACCCGTCGGCACGCGCCGCGTGTTTCCGAGCCGGCGGCAGAACGCGTCTTCGCCGAGCTGCGTGGGCTGATCGGCTGCGACGGAGCGCTGCGCGGCATGCGCCTGCTGGATGAGCTCGGCCTGACGGCGATCGTCCTGCCGGAGCTTTCGGCGCTGAAGGGCGTGGATCAGTCGGCGTACCACCACCTCGATGCCTACGAGCACACGCTCGAGGTGCTCGAGCGGACGATGGAGCTCGAGCGGACTGACTATCGCGTCTTCGGCAACCATGCCGCTGGCGTGGCTGCCCTGCTCGGCGAGGAGCTGGCAGATGAACTGACGCTGGCCGGCGGCCTGCGCTGGGCCGCGCTGCTCCACGACGTCGCCAAGAGCGAGACCAGGGTCGAAATGCCCGACGGGCGGATCGGATTCCCCGGCCATGACAAGCGCGGTGCCGAGATGGCGCGGGCGATCTGCAAGCGCCTGAACGCGAGCCAGCGTTTCTCGCAGTACGTCTCGGCGCTCACGCGCCACCACCTGCAACTCGGCTTTCTGGTTCATCAACAGCCGCTTCCGCGCCGGGCGCTCTACGAGTACCTCGTGACCACGGAGCCGGTTGAGGTTGAGGTCGGCGTGTTGTCGGTCGCCGACCGACTGGCAACGCGTGGCCGCAAGTCCGACGAAGCGATCGTCGCCCACGTTGAGCTTGCCGTCGAGATCACCGACGCAGCGCTCGACTTTCGAAATCACCCGCTGCCGCCGCTTCTGCGCGGAGATGAACTGGCTCAGGCGCTCGGAATAACCCCCGGTCCGCGGCTCGGGGAATTGCTAAGGAGAATCGCCGAGGCGCAGTTCGTGGGCGAGGTGAGCACTGCCGACGAGGCCGTGGCCATCGCTCGAACGTGGCTGTAGGCTAGGCCCGGTGAGCAACGATCCCGACTGCATCTTCTGCGGCATCGCGACCCGCACCGGCCCGGCCGAGGTGGTCGAGGCCGACGACAAGGCGATTGCGTTTCTCGACATCGCCCCGGCGACTCGCGGACACACACTGGTGATACCGCGAAACCACGCCGCCGACTTGCTCGAGATCGATCCAGAAGATCTCGCGCACGTGGCAAATATGGCCCAATCGATCGCCAGGCGGATGCCGGACGCGCTCGGTTGTGACGGAGTGAATCTGCTCAATTCATGCGGAAGCGCGGCATGGCAGACGGTTTTTCACTTCCACATGCACGTCATCCCACGCTACGTCGACGATCCGCTGAGGCTGCCGTGGACGCCGGGCGAGCCGCAATTTGATGCCCTCCCGGCGGTCGCGCAACTGCTGCGCTGACGGGCCACGCGAGTCAAAAACCCTCGAGCGACCGCGTATCCTTAGCGGCAGATGGGAAAAGAAGAAAAAATTGAGATGGAGGGCGAGATTCTCGAAGCCCTCCCGAACACGATGTTCAAGGTCAAGCTGGACAACGACCACGAAGTGCTCGGACACATCTCGGGCAAAATGCGTCGTCACTACATCAGGATCCTTCCGGGTGACCGCATAAAGATCGAGCTTTCGCCGTACGACCTCTCAAGAGGTCGCATAACTTACCGCTACAAGTAGGCCGCTTCAAACCTCGTTCATTCGCCCGATTCGCCACACGGCGAACCACGCTGACAGCGCAATCATGCCTGCCATCGCGATCAGTGCTGGCCAGATCGTGTGCCATGTGGTCGAGGCGATGTAGGGCGCGCGAACCGCGTCGAGCACGTAGGTGAACGGGTTTACGCGGGCGACCTGCTGCAGCCACGGGGCGAGCAGCGCAATCGGGGCGTAGACAGCAGAAAGCTGCATCAGCATGAAGCCCGATGACTGCATCAGCGGCGCTGCGTCTTGTGAGCGGAACTTCATCGCCAGGCCGCAGCTCCACAGCGCCATGACTGCGGACAGCCCGGCGGCCGCGATGAACGAAATGATGATTCCGCCGACTCCCGGCCAGTGCAGTCCGGCGAGCATCCCGATTGCCACCAGCAGCAGCGCGGGGAGAAGCACGCGCACGCCAGCCGATACGACGAGCCCGCCGAGCACGACCCAGCGTGGGGCGGGGGCTAGCAGCATGCGGTCAAACCAGCCGCTCTCGATGTCGCGGGCGAGGTTCACTCCGGTCGCCGCGCCCGTGAATGCCGCCGACTGGATGAAGCCGACCGGCAGGATCCAGTTGAGGTAATCGCCGTTGCCGAAACCGGGCAGCAGAGCGAGCCCGCCGAAGACCGAGTATGTGCCGAGCATGAAGATTGACGGTGCGAGCACGCCGGGCAGCGATGCACCCGGCACGCGGATGATTTCGTTCATGCCGCGCCGCGCGAGTGCGCCGACGAGGCGGAAGCCTTCTGCGATGCCGGTCATCGGGATCCTCCGAGGCGCACGCGTAGTGCCCACACGGCTGCCAGCGACGTGAACAACGCCAGCCCGATACCGACCACGAACGCCTTCAGCTCGACGACCCCGCTGTTGCCGTCGATGATCGGCCCGCGCACGCCTTCGGCGAGGTAGCTGATCGGGTTGTACGTGGCGATCGTTTCGGCCGGTCCGGTGAGCAGTTCGCGCGGGAAGAAGGCCGAGGACAGAAAGATGATCACGAAAACAAATGGGAACATCCCCTGGACCCACTGGGCCTGGGCCCGCAAAGAGAGCGCGACGGCGAGTCCGCCCAGCGAAGCGCTCGAGAGTGCCGCGAGGGTCAGGATGATGATCACGCCAAGCAAGCCACCCTCAATCGGCGCGCCGAAAATCACGCCGAGCGCGAGATACAGCGTGGCCTGAAAGAGCGCGATCACGGCGGTGCCTGCAACGCGACCGATCACGAGGGCCGAGCGTGGGATCGGCGCGACGATCATGCGATCGAAGAAACCGCTGTCGACGTCGACCGAGAGCGCGATTCCCGTCATCAGCCCGCCGAGCATCGTCGACTGGATGATCGCCCCGGCGAGCGCGAACTGGAAGAAGCTGTCGACCTCCGGAAAGCCCGGCAGGTTGACCGCTTGCGCGGCGCCGCCGGAGGTGACGACCAGGAACATCGTCGGCACGAGGAAGATCGGTGTGAGCATCTGCGGCTTGCGCACGACGCGCGTCAGCTGTCTTGAGCCGATCGCCCAGACGATGCGCAGGTAGGCGAGACTCATGCCTGATCCGTGTCGTCGTCTTCGAGGTGGGCGCCGGTCTTGAGCAGAAAGACGTCGTCGAGCGTCGGCTCGACGAGGTCGATCCGGTCGACGGTGATTCCCGCCTGATCGAGCTCGAGCACGTACGGGGCGAGCCGTGTTTCGCCCTGAGCAAGCTGGAGGTAAAAGTTCACACCCGGGCGTGGGTCGAGCAACTTGCCGTGTCTGCCGAGCAGTTCGCCCGCTCGCGCTCGTTGGGCTTCATCGTGAATAGTGACTTCGAGTCGTGCTGCGCCAACGTCTGCCTTGAGGTTGGCTGGAGTGTCCTCGGCCACAAGTCTGCCGCCCGAGATGATTCCGACGCGGTCGGCCAGGGCGTCAGCTTCCTCGAGGTACTGCGTGGTCAAGAAAACAGTCGTCCCACTGTCGTTGAGCGCGCGCACCTCGTCCCACAGCACTTTCCGGCTGATCGGATCGAGGCCCGTCGTCGGCTCATCCAGAAAGAGCACCTTCGGGTCGTGGATCAGCGACATCGCGAGGTCGAGCCTGCGGCGCATTCCGCCGGAGTAGGTGCCCAGGCGGGCGTCTTTGGCGCGCACAAGATCGACGCGCTCAAGCAGCTCATCGGCCTTTTTGGACGCATCTTTTTTGCGCAGTCCATGCAATGTCGCCTGAAGTTGCAGAAGCTCAAAGCCAGTCATCAGCGGGTCGAGCGCGGCTTCCTGGAGCGTCACGCCGATCGCTGCTCGGACCTTGCCCGGCTCGCGAACGATGTCGCTGCCACCGACGCGGGCGGTGCCTCGGGTCGGGCGCAGAAGGGTCACGAGCATGCGCACGAGAGTCGTCTTTCCGGCGCCGTTGGGGCCGAGAAAGCCGTAGACCTCGCCTTCCTGCACTGCCAGGTCTACTCCGTCCACAGCCGGTAGAGTTGTGCCATTCGGGCCCTTGAACTCGCGAACGAGCCCTTCAACTTCAATCACGGGAGTCATACTGAGCAGTCTAGTTCGGTGAACATCGAACTAGTGAAAGTCGGGCTTCTGATGCCAGTTGGCATTCAAAAGCGCAACTTCCGGCCGCCAAAGCGTATTTAATCTCACATGATGAAGAATTCTCACCGAGCGACCGGTATGCGTCGCGGATTTGTTGTGTCTGCTGCCGCGGTGCTGATGTTGGCATTTGCGACGGTCGCTTACGGAACCGTTCGCGAGGTGGGTGCTTTGACTCTGTTCTCCGCCCCTCCGTGCCAGGACACGAACTGCCGTGTGCTCACGCGGACGACCGCTTTTCAACTGCAAGTTGGGACGACGAAGAATGTCTCTCGCGTCCCGCGCGACGGGAGCCTCGTTGCCTACACGCTCTATCTGCCCACCGTTTCAAAGAAGTACGCGAGCGGCTTTAATAGCGTGTACGCGGGCGAACCGAGCGCGCGCATCTCGATTCTGCGCTACGCGCCGCGCAAGGGAACGACCAAATACCGTTATCAGTTAGTCGCACAGAGCAAGCGAATCAATCTGACTCGATACCTCGGGAGCACTCCGACCTTCGCGATGCCCGCGCCAGTCGAAGTCAAGCGAGGTGACATCGTCGGCCTCACTACTGACACCTGGTTGCCGGCCTTTGTCAGCCGCAGTGAGGATTTGACCAGCACATGGCGTGCAAGTCGACCCAAAGGCAAATGTGACTTGATCGGGACGGACGACTACACAAACTTCACCACAGCGAGAATGCACGAGAAGATTGGTCAGATCAAGCGGTATGACTGCGGTTATAAGAGCGCTCGCGTTTTGTACCACGCGACGATCGTCGATAAGCCGGTGAAGACCGCGGCTTCCAAGTGATCTCGCGTTCCTTCCACGCTGCGCGACTCCATTTTGTGCTTGTGGTTGCTGCAACCACTCTGTTTTCGATGGCTCGCTCGTCAACCGCTGATGCGACGATTCGCACGGTTGGTGCAACCACGCTCTTCACGGCGCCGCCCTGCGACAACGTCAACACCTGCCAGGTGCTCACGCGGGCGACGGTCTTTCAGTTGAAGGTCGGGAATAGGAGCAATGTTTCGCGGGTCCCAAATGACGGGTTACTCATGGCCTACACGCTCTACTTACCAGCCGTCGCATCCAACTTCTACTCAAATTTTTCAGTCGCCTACGGGGGCGCGCCGAGCGCGAAAATCTCGGTGCTTCGTCGAGCCCCGCGGAAAGGCATGACCAAGTACCGGTATTCACTGGTCAGTCAGGGCGACCGGATCAACTTGAAGAACTACCTCGGAAGCGTCCCATCGTTCGCGTTGACGAAGCCCCTCGCTGTTAAGAAGGGCGACGTGATCGCGTTGACGACGGACTCCTGGATGCCGAACTTCGTCGTTCGTGACGCGGACTCCACGAGCACCTGGCGCGCGAGTCGTCCAACCGGAAAATGCACTCGCGTGGGCACCGACCTGACCAATCTCGTCACGCCGCGCATGCATGAAGTTGTAAACCAGATCAAGCAGTACAACTGCGGCTTTGTCGGAGCGAGAATCCTCTACAACATGACAGTTGTGGACACGCCACCGACGACCAACAAATAGGTACTACAAGTGGGGTACGTCCCCCGCCGCCACATCGGTTTTCTTGGCTATAGTTGTTGTGTACCCGTTCTAGGGACATATGCAATTCAGTCGGAAGGTGGTTATTTATGGTGGTGCAGGGATTTATGAAGGGCTCGGCACGGTTGCTCGTGTCCGCGCTGGTCGTCATGGCTTTGGCTTTGGCGTTCGCGGTTCAGTCAGCATCGGCGGCGTCGGCAGGCTTCTGCCAAGGGGCGGGCGGAAGCGGCGGCGGAGGCGGTGTGCCTTCGCTCGGGCCCTACGGCAGCTGTACCGGTCTCGGAAACTCAAACCTCACGAAGGTTCGCGTTGAGACAACCGTCAGCGCGACGCACTGTGCTGTCGGCAAAGGAAACTCAGACGGCTCTGGCCCGAACACGATCCCGGCTGCGTGTGGCACCGCGCTGGTTCAGCAGACACCCTGCGTCGCACCGCTGCGTGCATTCCCGAAGGCAACTAACGGGACGAACTCGACGATCGTTTTCTTCGGAACCAAGTGGTACGGCAGCTGCTGACCGTGAGACGCGTTTCGAGCGTGGGCACAAATCGTGCTCACTCCCCCATTAGCGCATTGGCGACGTTGTGTGGGTTGGCCGCGTTGACCCCGGGTTGTTCGGGCGCGAACCAGACTCCGCCGACAGCACGAGTCGTGCCTGTGTCAAATGCGTGGTCCTCCACCGCATTGATCTCTCAAGGCGTCCCGGAACGACTCCGCACAACGACGCCGGTGGAAGGCGTCGACTGGTCCGGCACGCGCCTCGTGGCGGGCGCCGCGATTCCGGGAAAGCTCTGGATCGCTCCTTGGAAGACCGCCGGCGCTTGCATGCTGCCGCTCCCGCTTGGAGCGCGCTCAGTGGGCTATTTCTGCTTCTCGTCCGCACAGGTGAGATCCGCAACCGCCGTCCAAATTCTTGAACAAGGGGGAGGCCGGAGCGTCGTAATCGGACTGGCTCGCGCGGACGCAAGAAGTGTCCATATGGTGGGCCCGAAGGGCAGGCAATCGGTACCGGTTCGCTCCGGCGTATTTGCGGCCACAACGTCGTTTTTGCCGCAACGCTTCGTGACGAAGTACGCGAACGGATCGCGCTCGCGGGAGTTGTTCGTCCAGGCGCCGCCGTCGAGCTGAACGCTGGCTGTCGGCTACGTCAGCTGCTCGCTTCGCGCGGCGCGGCTATTCGCCTTCGCGAGGCGTAGTTCCTCGTCTGCTCGCTGCATCAGTTCGTTCGCACCCTCACCCTCATGTCGAAGAACATTGACGACGGTTGCCCCGGCGACGATGTCCGGAGTGAGGCGCACGCGGGCGGTGAGTATGGCCTCCGCAAGTCGCGCGCCGATCGCATCGAGGTCCGTTGGGAGGCCCGGAGCGCAGACGACCACAAATTCATCCCCGCCGCGTCGCACCACAAGCTCGTCCTCGCGGGCCACAGATTCGATTGCGCGGGCCGTTTCGATCAGCAGCGCGTCGCCTATCGAGTGGCTGTAGCGGTCGTTCACGTCCTTGAAGCGATCGAGGTCGATCATCGTCAAGCAGACTTCGTCCCCCATCGCTTCGCAGCGCGCGATCTCCTGTTCGACGCGCGCTTCGAATCCACGGATGTTGGCCGCGCCGGTGAGCGGATCAACGACTGACATCGCCTCCGCGGCTGCGCTGAACTCGTCCGCCAGCCGGTCGCCGCGCTGCAGCAAGACGTTGAGAACGATCAGTACGCCGATCAGAAGAACTGCCTGCATCACCGCAAAACGCTGGCCTGACGCGATCACGAAGTACGCGTAGGCGCCGCCCGACACGACGACATATGGAATCGCCGGGCGCCAGCCGAAAAGCATCACGGCGAGTGGGGCAGAGAGCATGCTGAGCTCTGCAAGCGCGTAACGGGCGTCGCCCGAGAGGGCGACGCCGGCAAGCATCAGACCGAGCGTCGCGGCGACGAAAGGGTGGAGCCAGCGCCGGTCGAGCGTCTTGCGCGCCGCGACCAGCGCACCGGCACCGATCGCGATCAGTCCAAGGACACTTATCAACGAGGAGACAGTCTGAGCGCTGGGAAGCAGTCCGAGCCCGACGACGATCGTGATCAGGGCCGCCGGCACGAAGGCCGTCGCCGCGGTCATTCGCCATTCGATCGTGCTTCCGTCCCCACGAGCGCGTCCGCCGCGGCGCATCCGGCCGACGTGGGCGCGACGGGCTCCGGCCAGCGCGCGTGAGTTGTGCTCATCGAGAGCGACCTGCGGGTGGTCGCCAGCCAATTCAGGCGTGATGCCAAAACGCTCCGGGTGAGCGTCGAGCTTGGCGTCGTGCAGGCCGTCGTCGACACGGCGCAAGAATGCCTCCGCGGTCTCGCCCGCTACGTGGGCGACGCGGGTCACGCTCGCGCGAGGGTTCACGTCCGGGCAGATCGCCCGCCTGGTGCGTTCGATTGATGCCGCGATGCGATCGCCGAAGCGGGCCATGTGGCGGCCGGGGGTGGCAATGGTCAGAATCGCGAATTCATCGCCACCGCGCCGCGCGACCAGGTCTCCGGGCTCGACCTCCTCGGCCAGCGCCTGGGCAACCGATTGAAGCACTGCGTCGCCGAGCGCATAGCTGAAGCGATCGTTGACCTCCTTGAAGTCGTCGAGGTCGATCGCGAACATCACAATCTCGCTCTGGTCGCGCGTTGAGCGTTGGAGCTCCTGCCGAAGACGCGCGCGCAGGCCGCGTAGGTTCGCGAGCCCCGTGAGCGGGTCGGTGATCGAGCGGCTGTGGTTAGCGGCTGCGGCGCGCCGCAAGCGGCTCTGGGAAAAGACAAGTCCTGTGACAAGCGCGGCCGCCACTCCAGTGAGGACAATCGCGCGGGCGATCTGCGCATCAGCTCGTTGGTGGGCGAGGAGTAGCGCGTTCATGGCCAAGAGTGCTGCCGAGCAATAGGGAATCGAGACTGACGGCTTATGCATGTATGCCACGGCCAGAACCGGGAAGAGCAGTAACAACACGAGTGCGCTGATCGCGCCCCCGACGACAAAGCCGCCGACAACGAGGATGATCGAGGGCATGAGAATGCGCACCGGTGCACCCCACGGGGCATCGGGCGCGAAGCGAGCGCCAAGCAACAACAACGGGGCCGTCGCAAGTTCGATCGTGCCAAGAACGCCAATCACCGGATCGATGTTTGACGTGAGCTGGTCGATCAGTACGACAGCGAGGCCGCCGATCCAGTAGAGGGCTGCGGACACGTACCAACCGGCTTCGGCCGGTAGGCCGATGCTGGCGAAGCCGCTCTCGTCGGCTTCGGCGCGCGCCCGCGCCTCATCTGCGGTTGTCGTGGTGCCGGCATGCCCTGCCGCACCTGGTTCCCTACGAGGGAATCCGCTCAGTTCCATCTGTTTCCCCTGTCCCAAACGCGCATTTCTGCGCAGGCACAGTGTGGGACCTTCGCGGCATTAATGCCAGCGAGGGATAGAACATTTGTTTAGGGTAGGGGCGCGGGAAGTTTGAGGGCTAGTTGCCCGGACCCGCGCCGCCGGAGTCTGCGCCGCCGCCTGCACCGGTGTCGGTGCCGGCGCCCGTGTCGGTGCCCGCTCCGCCGGTGTCGGTTCCGGTTCCGGTGCCTGCTCCGGTGCCTGCTCCGCCCGCGTTGGTGCCGGTGTCCGCGTTGTCGGCCCCGCCGCCGCCGGAGGTGCTCGATGTGGCGCTTGTGGCGCTTGTGGCGCCCGACTTCTTAGACGCGGCGAGAGATCCTTCTGGTACTGCCAGCGGGGGCTTCTCCAGTGTGTTGCTCGTCGTCTGCACGTCGCGACCGCCGCAGCCGGAAATGGCGATTGCCAAGGCAATCACCGCAACAAAGGCCGTTGCGCGGCGAGTTCTTGCGGAGGACGCGCGGCCAGAATCAGCCATCAGATACTGCGCCGGCATCAGAGGGTGCTGTTTCAGCAGCGGGCATGCGGCGGTCGCAGTATGGGCAGTCGTTGACGTCCTTTTGCAGGAGCTGCTCGCGTGAGCAGCCGCATACGCGGAGGTTCTCGGTTGCCCAGGGCAGCGCTGACTTGGACTCGCCGACGGGTAATACTTCGCCGACGACGACGAACTGCGTGCCGGACTCCCGGTCCACGTAGCGGTCGCCTTCTTCTACCTCGGCGACGATGTCGCGCCTGAAGCCGGCCGAACGCAGGCGGTATTTCTGTGAGTCGCTCACGGAGCAAAAGACTAACAACCGGGGTGGTTGCAACCGCCATGGACGCCGACGGCGCCCATATGCTCGCTACGTCCAAGATGAGAATTCTGATCTTTCACGGCTACTTGCTTCGGGGGACGGGTAGCAACGTCTACAACGCCGAACTCGCGCGCGCCCTCGTGGCGGACGGTCACGATGTTGACCTCGTCTGCCAGGAGAAGTCCGCGAAGGACCTCGAATGGGTTGACGCCCTGGGAACCTGGGACAACGCCGGTGAGCTTGTCGTCGAGGAGTTCGATCGCAAACGCGGCAAGGGTCGCGGTCGCTGTACCGTCTTCCTGCCGCCGATCGCGGATCAGTTGCCCGTTTATGTGCAGGACAACTACAAGGGCTTTGTCGCCCGCACATTTGACCAGTTCGACGACACCGAGCTGGAGTTCTACGTCGCCCGCAACGTGATGGCGGTGAAGGCTGTGGCAGAGCGTGAGAAACCCGATTACGCGCTCGGCAATCACATGGTGATGGGGCCGTACATCCTCTCGCAGGCCCTCGGCGACGAAGTGCCGTACGTGGCAAAGATCCATGGCAGCGCGATGGAGTACATCGTCCGCCCATACCCTCGATTCCTGCCTTACGCTCGTACTGGCGTCGGCGAGGCCCGCCTGGTGCTGGTGGGATCGAGGCACATTGCAGAGCGCACGTGGGACACACTGAGGATTCCAGGGCTCGAGTCGCGCATTTTTCTTGGCCCCCCCGGCGTGGACATCGCACGCTTCAGGCCGGCCAAGAATCGCGAAGCCGCCCTTACCGGACTGGCCGATGCAGGCGAGCGGGTGCTCGGCTTGCCGCGGCTCGGGTACGGCCCGGGTCAGCAGGTCGCAACCGACGCGCTGTTTGATCGCGTTCGCACGGCCGCGCGGATGGACGGCATGATGGGCTATCCAGAGGTCGCTGAGGAGATCGCGGGGATGCAGACCACCTACGAGAACGACGGAATCGACTCCGCGGCCGGAGACGCGCTGCGTTCGCTGGCCGCAATTGACGCGCCGATCGTCCTTTTCGTCGGCAAGCTGATCGTCTCGAAGGGTGTCGATCTCCTGGTCGTTGCGTGGCCATTCGTGCGCAAGACCCACGCCGATGCGCGTTTGCTCGTGACGGGATTTGGCGCCTACCGCGAGGGACTGGAGATGTTGATAGCCGCGATCTCGGATGGGGATCTTGTGACCGCGCGCTGGATCGCGGAAGGCGGACGAGCGTTTGAGGGCGACAAGGCCGCGCCGCTCAAGTTGGTTCTAGCGATGCTCGATCGCCTGGAACGGGACGAAGACGCGCTCAAGGCTTACATCGAAGCCGCGCGCGGAATGCGCGACTCGGTCACGTTTGTGGGACGCCTTGAGCACGAGTTTCTCGCCGACGTGATCCCCGTCGCGGAATGCCAGGTCGTCCCGAGCACCTTTCCCGAGGCCTTCGGCATGGTGGCCGCAGAGGCCGCAGCCTGCGGCGTGGCGCCGATCAGCGCCGACCACTCCGGGCTTGCCGAAGTCACCTCGAAACTTCAGTCCAATTTGTCGGGCGCATCTGCGGCTCTGCTGAGCTTCAGCACAGAGGAGTCCGCGGTGGAGCAGCTGGCGACCCGCATCAGCGGAGTTCTGGCGCTCTCCGCAGCCCAGCGCGCAGAGCTCTCGGCGCGACTCGTGCAGACTGCCGACGAAAGCTTCTCCTGGGCCGGCGTGGCTCGGGATCTGCTGGCCGCCGCGCAGGGTCAGACTGATTCTCTACAGCGCCCGTGATTGCCCGCTGGTAACGACGGCCACCAACCCTGGGAAAGCTCTTCTTCTTGCCGCCATGGTGTCGGCTAGGATTCCCGCCGGATATGCAGATACGACCTCACAATACATCGAAAAAAACCTTCGCGCTCGGAGCACTCCTGGTGGTCAGCGTCTTCGTCGCGGGCTGCGGGAACAACTCCAAGACCTCCCTCTCCAATGGCAAGACGCTCTTCACCGCCAAGTGCGGCGGTTGTCACAAGCTGGCGCGCGCCAGCACGGTTGGCACGATCGGCCCTGACCTTGACGAAGCTTTCCGTCAGTCCGTCAAGGATGGGATGGGCGACACAATCCAGGGAGTCGTCGAAGGCCAGATCAAGTACCCCTCCCAGAAGCTCTACCCGAAGAGCTTGGTCATGCCACCTGACCTCGTAACCGGCATGGACGCCAACGACGTCGCGGCATATGTCTCCTACGCAGTCGCGAAGCCGGGCAAGGACCCGGGCGCTTTGGGTCAAATAGGCGGAGGCACCGACGGCAGGGGTCTCTTCAAGACCAACTGCGCCGCTTGCCACAGGCTCGCAGATGCCGGAACTGTTGGCACGGTTGGCCCGAATCTCGACCAGACCAAGCTCGGCCTGGCTGCTGCCATCAAGCAGATAGAGAACGGCGGCAACGGAATGCCCGCATTCAAGGGCGCTCTCACCGACGCTCAGATCAAGTTGATCGCGGCGTATCTCGAGAAGGTCAAGGGCAAATAGACAAGCTCGTCAGCTTCGTTTGGTTCTTTGAGCCCGTCGGCCTTTTGGTCGGCGGGCTTTTTTTTATCGGAGTGGGGGATGGCCGCTCGCATGGCCGGGTGGCCATGTCGACTGCTGGGAGGTGCACCGAATCGCGACTGACGCGATCACCTCATCGCCGCGACCGACAAAGAGGCCCCGCCGCACGATCAACCGTGACCGTCGACGGCTCCTAGAAGACCAGGTTCGCCAGAAACGCAACCAGGGCCACGACAAGCACCCCTCCACCGACCCCGAGGACGATCTTGAACATGTCGCCCTCGTTGGTGAACGGGTCGAAGCGCTGCTTTGGCTGCTCAGGGGGGCCCTCAGCGGCGTTCTGCGCGCCCTCGATGGGCTTGTTGGGACCGTTGTCCATCCCGGTTCCAGGCCTCGGCCTAAAGTACGTAGAGGGTTGTGAACACGAACAACCACATCACGTCGACGAAGTGCCAGTACAGACCGGGGATTTCAACGCCCCAGTGCTTTTCTTTCTCGGGGCCGTAGTGGCCCTTGAAGGCACGGTTGGCAACAACCATGAGGATGATCAGGCCAACGACCACGTGAGCTCCGTGCAATCCGGTGAGGCTGAAGAACACAGTCGCCTGCGCGCTGTCCTTGGGCAGGAAGCCCAGGTGGACGTACTCGCTGATCTGGATGCCGAAAAAGGTGGCTCCGAGAAGAATGGTGAGCACGAGGCCGGTCTTGAATGCCTTGCGATTGTTGTGCTTGATTCCCTCAAGCGCCCAATGCATGGTCGCTGATGACGAGAAAAGAATCGCTGAGTTTGCCAGCGCTACGTAGATCGGCAACTCCTGGCCCTCGGGCATCCACGGGTCGCCCTGGACGACGCGAATAAAGAAGTATGCGGCGAAGAATGAACCGAAGAGCATCAGCTCCGAGGTGATGAACAGGACCATTCCAAGCCATTCGCGGTTGACGTTCGCCGAAGAGTTGGCGACCGGCATGTGGCCTTCGCTGTGGTCATCGTGCGCTGCGTGGGCTTCCATCGCTATGCGTCTCCGTTAGTGGTCGAAGTGTCATCGGCTTCGGGCGCTGTCTCGGCAACGCGCTCCTCGGCAACGCGCTCCTCGGCAGGTGCGCCTACTGTGGCGACTACCGGCTCGGGCTCCTTGAATATGCCGTGACGTGCGCCGGGAACGCCGTACTCGTAGGGGTGACCGACGACCGTCGGGACCTCGTCGAAGTTGAAGATTGGCGGCGGGCTGCTGACCTGCCACTCAAGTGTGTGTGCGTGCCACGGGTTGGCCGGCGCGATCGGACCCTTGCGCCAGGACCAGACCATGTTGTAGAGGAAGATCAGCATCGACGCGCCCAGCACGAAAGATGAGATCGATATGAAGAAGTTCCAGGCAGCGAACTGCTGTGCGTAGTCAGCTACACGTCGCGGCATGCCCTCGAGACCAATCAGGTGCTGAGGGCCAAAGGTGGCGTTGAAGCTGATAAACGTCATCCAGAAGTGCCATTTGCCCAGCTTCTCGTTGTACATGCGCCCGGTCATCTTGGGAAACCAGTGATAGATCCCGGCGAAGATCGTGAAGAGCGATCCTCCGAACAGCACATAGTGGAAGTGCGCGACTATGAAGTACGTGTCAGAAACCGCGATGTCGAATGGGACGACGGCCAGCATGACTCCGCTGATGCCGCCCAGCACGAACATCGTTATGAAGCCGAAGGCCCAGTACATGGGTGTCCGCATATGGATCACACCTCCCCACATGGTTCCGAGCCAGGAGAAGATCTTCACTCCCGTTGGAACGGCAATGAGCATGGTGGTCAGCATCATTGGTATTCGAATCCAATTCTGCATCGGCGCCACGAACATATGGTGCGCCCATACGGCGAATCCGAGCACGATGATGGCGAGCAAGGAGAACGCCATCATTCGATATCCGAATACGGGTTTTCGAGCGTGTGTCGAGATCACCTCCGAGATGATTCCGAAGCCCGGAAGGACCATGATGTACACCGCCGGGTGGCTGTAGAACCAAAACACGTGCTGGTACATCACCGAGCTGCCACCCTGGGCGGCGTCGAAGAAGTTCATGCCGAGCGCGCGGTCGAAGAGGATCATGAACTGCGAACCCGCGATGAACGGCGTTGCGAGCACGACCAGCAGCGAGGTTGAGAAGTTGGCCCAACCGAGCAGCGGCATGCGCCAGAAGGTCATGCCTGGCGCGCGCATCGTGATGATCGTGACCAAGAAGTTGATCGCCGTCAGGATTGATGAGGATCCCGCAAACTGCGCAGCAACTGAGAAGAAGGTTTGGCCCAGCGGCGCGTTTGTCGAGAGCGGTGCGTAAGCGGTCCAGCCGGTCGCGAAAGCGCCGCCGGGCACGATGAAGCTCAGGACCATCATCACGCCCGCGATCGGCAGGAACCAGAAGGACAGGGCGTTCAGGCGGGGGAAGGCCATGTCCGGCGCACCGAGCATCAGCGGTAGGACGTAGTTGGCGATTCCGGCGAATACCGGCACCATGAAGAGGAAGATCATCAACGCGGCGTGCGCAGAGAAGAGACCGTTGAAGGTCTGAGCGTCGACGAACTGCATGCCGGGCTCGAGCAGCTCGGCGCGGAACAGCATCGCGAGCATTCCGCCGATCATGAAGAAGAAGAACGTCGTGACGATGTACTGGATGCCGATGACCTTGTGGTCGGTGTTGAAGTGGAAGTAGTCCTGCCACTTGCGCGCACCGTGGTCGGCGTGGTCATCAACCTTGGTCGGCTTGCCCGAGAGCCAGTAGAGCCAGTAGTCCATGCAGCCGATTCCGTAGAGGAACGCAACCGGGACGGTCAGGAGTGCGACGGTGGTGATCGATTCCCAGCTGATTTCCTGCTCCCAGCCAAGGAGAAGGCGCATGCCGGTGACGATGACGAAGGCAACGACGTAGCCGATCGCCATCGAAAAAGTTGCGCGGTACCAACCTGGGGAGCGGAGTGATGCGGCCATCTGGTGCGGGTTACCTTTCGCGTTCTACTTGGCTGTTGCGGAGTCTTGGAATGCTCCGGGCCAGGTCTGGGGGTCGGTGTTTGCGCCGGTCGGCTTGGGCGCTTTGGCGCTCTTCTGGGCCGCAACCCATGCGGTGAACTGGGCGGGAGTGACCACACGCAGCGTCGAACGCATGGTCGCGTGTCCAATTCCGCACAGCTCGGCGCAAAGGATCGGGTAGGAGCCGAGCTTGTCTGGCTTGAAGCGGATGCGGGTGGTGAAGCCGTCGGCGACGTCGCGTTTGACGCGTGCTGACGGGATGTAGAAACTGTGAATGACGTCGGCAGATGTCATCTCGAAATAGAGCGGGCGGTCGACCGGGACGACGAGGTCTCCGCTGGTCTTGACGCCCTGTTCGGGGTACTGGTAGTTCCAGGCGAACTGCTGACCGATCACCTTGATCGTCATCGAGTTCGGCTGCGCTGCCTCGACCTTGTCGAGCACGGTCCAGGCGTAGAGGCCCAGCGCCATGACGACGATCGTCGGAATGATCGTCCAGACGATCTCGATCTTGGTTGAGCCGTGGAACGGAGCGCCGTCCTTGTCCTCGGGGTCTTCCGGCTTGGCGCGAAACTCGACGAGGCAGAAGGCGAGGATCGCGCAAATGATGATGAAGAACGGGATCGAGGCGATGAGCAACGCCTTGTACACCGTGTCAACCGGCTTCATGTCCTCGGCGACCAGCGTTCCCATCCAGTCGTAGGCGAGGGAGAATGCGATCAGCCCAGCGGTCACCAAGAGGGCGACAACTATGCCGACGATGCGATGTGAGGCTTTCATCGAGCTCCTTCGCTTGCCAACACAAGCTCAGACGGGAACGGGGGCGTGAAACCAGCGGTGATCCGAGACTCGGATCGGACCGGCGCGTATGTTATCCGGTCCATCCGCGGTGATTTGTGCCGCAAGGCACTTGGCTTTGAGTCACCCCGCACTCGGGCGCGTGCTCGGTTAGTCTCATGTGAACTTTGAAACTTTCCGCACCTGAAAAGGGGATGCTGCGATGTTGGTGAGTGAGGGAATGTCCAGGGTCGTGCTGACCGTGGGACCGCAACAGACTTTGCGTGACGTCGCCAAGCAGATGACCGAGCGAAAGGTTGGCGCAGCGGTTGTGATCGACCCCGACGCGCCGGGTCCAGCGATTGTGACGGAGCGCGACATTCTTCGCGCCTACGCCGAGAACCGCGTTACGGGGGGCGATCCAGTTATCAATCATGCGACCGAGCGAATCGTTTTTGCAGCGCCCAACTGGTCGCTCGAACAGGCGGCCGACGAGATGGTCCGCGGCAGCTTCCGACACCTGATTGTGATCGACGCAGGCGAAATCGTCGGCATTCTCTCGATGCGCGACATCGTCACTTCATGGGCCGGGGACGGCGCCACGAGCGAAGTACCGGTTCAGCGAACGGCTTAGCTGGATTAGCTGAGCGGGAGCTCGTCGGACTCGACGCGCGAATCGCCGATCCAGGCGATTGAGACCCAGGCGATCGTGACCAGCCCGGCATACATCAGTGGGCGGAAGGCGAAGAGGCCGATCAGCGTGAGCAGGAAAGCGACGGCAAGGACGATCGGCTTGACCGAAGGACGCGTCAGCCAGATCGAGTCGACCTCGGGCTGGTTGTTCGCGCCGCTCGCCGACTCATCAATGAACTCTGCGTGGGTCATGTGACCTAGCCGACCCAGAGGACGGTGATCAGGAAGGCCGACGCGAATGCGACGGCTGCGATGCCACCGATCAGGATCGATGAGCGAAGGTTGCGTTGTACTTGTGTGCGATTCATGCGGGGGAGATTTTTAGCAGGTCGCCCGGCGCTGGCCTAGAGCGACGTGTCCACGACCATCGCGACGAAGAGCAGCGCGAGGTACGTGAGCGAGTAGAGATAGGTCCTGAGGACGATTTTGCGCTCGCTGTTGCGCGTAAGTTGGACCGCGCGATAGATGAAGAGCGACCCCAGCAAAAGCGCTGAAACGGCGTAGAAGGCGCCGAAGGCGCCGGTTGCCACTGGGATCATTGTGGTCACGAGCAGCAGGATCGAGTAGACGAGGATGTGCGTTGTCGTTGACTTCACACCACGCACGACCGGCAGCATTGGCACTGCGCTTGCGGCGTAGTCGTCTTTGATCAACACGGAAAGCGCCCAGAAGTGAGGCGGCGTCCACATGAAGACGATCGCGAAGAGCAACCAGGCAGTAGGGCTCAGCGACCCTGTGACGGCCGCCCAGCCCACCAGAGGGGGCACGGCGCCCGCAGCTCCACCGATCACGATGTTCTGAGGTGTGCGGCGTTTGAGCCACAGCGTGTATACGAAGACGTAGCCGAGCAGGCCCGCGGTTGCTAGCGCGGCAGCCAGGGTGTTGACCGCGATCACCAGCACTACGACCGAGGCAACGCCGAGAAAGATCCCGTAAGTCACCGCGGCGCGCGGCGAAATGCGACCGGCCGGAATCGGGCGGTTGGCAGTGCGCTCCATCTGCAGGTCGATGTCGCGGTCGATGAAGTGGTTGATCGCGCCGGCGCTGCCAGTCGAGAGCGCTCCGCCCAGGCAGGTGAAGAAGACCAGCTCGAAGGACGGGCTGCCAGCGACGAGCATCGTCGTGACGGTGGTCCAGAGCAGCAGTGACTGGACGCGCGGCTTTGTGAGTTCGAGGTAGTCGGCGGCAACTTGGCGCGCGCGACCGACGGCGCTGGGTTCAGCTGCCGGAGCCGCCTGGACGGACGGGATTGGTCGGGTTTGAGTTGCTGCTTCCACTGATCTGAGGTCGTGCATCAGAGCCTTGCGTGAGGCTTGGGGCAACGAATTCTACCGCGCACGAAAAAACCGACCCTGTGGGATCGGTTTAGTGCTTTGATTCGCGCAACGACGGCCGTCCGGCCGTCGGTGACTGCGCGACCGAGCCGGCAAGCTCGCCGGTCCCGGCAGCGATCTGTGCGCGCAGGTCGGTCAGCGGTGTTTCACTTGCAACTGCCGGGATCGCGTCAAAGTTGTTGACCGGCGGGGGCGAGGGCACAAACCATTCGAGGGTGCCCGCCCGCCAGGGGTCGTTTCCGGCGGTTGCTCCGGACGAGTTCGACTGCATGAGGTTTATCAGCAGTCCGACCGTGCCGAAGGCACCGAGGATCAGGCCGATCAGGGCAAGAATGTTGCGGAATTCGTAGCTGCTGCTCGTGTAGGTGGAGAGTTCGCGGGCGAAGCCATCGACACCGAGCGAGAACAGAGCAAAGAACTGGAGTGCTGTGCCGATCACGAGCATGCCTAGCGCAACGCGCGCCTTGGCGGCGGAGACGTTCTTGCCGGTCATCTTCGGGAACCAGTACAGAAGCGCCGCAAAGCCGCCGAATCCTGCGGTGCCCCAGACTTGGTTCAGCCATGAGGCGTAGCCGGCCTGGCTGCCGTAGATCCACTGTGAAAGCGCCGGAAGGCTGAGCGCGACGTGGAAGACGATCGCGATTGCAAAGAACACGCTGAAGGCGACGGCAAAGGCAGATGGGGCGGTTGACTGGTAGTCGCCGCTGCGCAGAGTGGCGATCCAGGTCTGGAAGATTACTGCCGCCGGGATCACGAGCGCGAGGCCGATCACCATGAAGACGAGGTTCCAGAATGGCTTCACCGGGGCGCCGAAAAAGACGACGCCAAAGCTGAGGATTCCGAGGATCGCGAACGCGCGGATTGCCTTCTTCAGCGCAGAAGCGTTGACGATCGAGCGGCCAGAAGCTGCGGCAAAGATTTCGCTCACCGCGCCGATCGCGACGACAGTGATCAGGTATGGAGCCGAGTGTGACCACCACTGGAAGAGCGTCTTCCAGAGCAGCGGGCTTC
This sequence comes from Solirubrobacterales bacterium, assembly GCA_016185345.1. GTDB lineage: Bacteria > Actinomycetota > Thermoleophilia > Solirubrobacterales > JACPNS01 > JACPNS01. Next base: position 178,417 of record JACPNS010000021.1, read on the forward strand.
CGCCGTCAACGGGGTTGAAGATTCCGAACGACGTGTATTGGCGCTCGAGCAGGGCCAGAATGCAGATCGCGACCAGTACCGGGGCCGTGACGAGGATTCCATATGCGTAAACGGAGACTGCGTAGGAGAAGACCGGCGTGCGATCGCCGCTCATGCCTTCGGCGCGCAGCGTTTTGTACGTGACGGCGAGGTCGATCGCGTTGAAGGTGAGTCCGCCACCGATCAGGACCATCGCTGTGAGCCAGAAGTCTGCGCCTGAGCCGCCCGAATAGAACAGCTCAAAGAGCGGGGCGGAGGTCTGGACAGTGCCCTGCCAGGTGTTCACGAAGGTGCTGAACACAGCAAAACTGCCGCCGAGGATGATCATCCAGGTTCCGAGCGCTGAAAGTCGCGGGAAAGCGCTGCTGCGCGCGCCGATCTGCAGGGGAAGCACGTAGGTGGCGATGCCAGCAAACAGCGGCAGCGCGAACATGTAGAGGAGGCCGGTGTCCGAAAGGGTGTGAAGGCTGTAAAAGCGCTCGGGGCTGAGGAAGGTGTTGTCGCTGACCGCAAGCTGGATTTGGCCCAGGATCTCCATGAATCCGGCGAGCACGAGCATCACGCAGGCGAAACCGATCAGTGTGGTGCCGATGACCTTGTGGTCTGCGCTGCGGGCGCGATCAATCCAGCGGGCGCGGGTGTTGTCGATCGGCTCGCGAACGACAACTTCGGAAACCTTCGAGGGCTGCTCAAATGCCGTGCTCACTTAGTTGCCCTTTCCGTCAGACTTCGCGGCAGCGCCAGCCTGCTCGCGCTCGGCGCCAAGTGCAGTCATCGCCTCGTTGATCTCAATTTGTTTGCCGGCGAGCCAGCGCACGAAGAGGCGCGGGTCGACCACGGTCACATTGGTGATCTGGCTTGCGTAGTTGGTCCCGTTCACCACGGTGCCTGAGCCTGTGTAGAGGCCGGGCCGCTCGGCTCGGACCCAGAATTTGTTGCTGTAGCCAGGCATTGCGGTGACCGATCCGCCTAATTGGGGTACCCACCAGGCAGCTTCCACATCTGAAGAAGTGAAGTCGAGCAATACCGTCACGCCTGCGGGGAGCACGAGGTCGTTATAGGAGTAGGTGTTCCACTTGGCGTCCTTGATACCGCTGTAGTCGTAGCGCCAAAGGAACTGTTGGGCGTTCACGCGGATGCTGTAGGCCGGGCCCTTCGGGGCTTTCACAACGTGCGCGACCTTCAGACCGGGCTGGCTGAAAGTGGTGACCTTGAAGTCTCCGGTCTCAGGAAGCGATTCTTCGGCAGACACGGTCTTGGTGTAGGCGAAGCTGCCGATTACGACAAATACGAGGAAGATCACACTGCCGACGACAACAGCGGGCTTGGCGCTGGAGTCTGCGACGGCAGGTGCGTCGGCGTTTACTTCGGCGCGACCGGCGCCAAGAAGAGTGAGTGTGTAACCGATGACTGCGATCAGACCGACCACAAAGACAGCGAGAAACAGGTCGAGCACGACCTGTGCGACCGGCGAATTTGGGGAGTCCGGCCACAGCGGAGTCGCCGATGCGGTCTGCGGCAGCACAAATAAAGTGGCTGCGGCAGCAGAGACGAAAAGCGAGCTACGACGGGCCGAAGAGCGATTTGTGGGGGTCTGGATCTGCAAGGCGCGCGGATTGTATCTATTCGCCAGACGGCCATCGAGTTTCATGCCGAGCTGACTTCCGGCGAGCGCCTGCGCGGGCGCGCCCGTCGCGGCGGAGGCGATCTATATGATCGCGAAATCTTGCCAGATTCCGAATCTCCCAGCCCCGAAGAGTTCAGCGAAGCTGTCTCGGACGTCGTCGATGAGCTGATCGATGTCGAGACCGAGGAGGAGGGCGGTGAGGATCAGGTCGAACAGGCCTGGGAGTCCTTCAAGGCCCAGTTCTTCAGCCGGCGGACGCTGTTCATCGCTGTTGCGTTCATCATTGTGGTGCTGGCATTTCTGTATGGGGTGCTGCCGCAGCTCCCCGGCCTGCAGGACAGTCTTGAGACCGTTCGCGACGAGGGTGACCGCACATGGCTCGCGGTCGCCTTCGTGATGGAGCTGCTCTCCTACGCCTCCTACATCTGGCTGTTTCGCGCGGTCTTCATCGAGAAGATCCCGGTGATCGGCTGGATTGGCAGCTACCGGATCTCGATGGCTGGAGTCGCCGCGACGCGATTGTTCGGCGCGGCCGGCGCCGGCGGAATCGCTCTTACGTTCTGGGCAGTGCGCAAGGCCGGTATGGGCCGCCGCATGTCGGTCAGCTATCTCGTGGCGTTCTACGTGATTCTCTACGGGATCTTCATGATCGCGCTCGTGATCGACGGCGTGCTGCTGCGCACGAGCGCAATTCCGGGCGCAGCGCCGTTCGCGGTCACGGTCATCCCGGCGATCCTCGGCGGCCTCGTCATCGCGTTCTTTCTTCTGGCTCTGCTTGTTCCGGGCAATCTTGAGCGACTGGCGGCGCGATGGTCCGATGGGCGAGGACGCGCCGCGAATATCGCGCGCAAGCTCGCGTCCGTGCCCGCTCTGATCGGTCAGGGGACACGTGTCGGGTTCGGTCTTGTCCGTACGGGCGACATCGGACTGCTCGGTGCCTTTGGTTGGTGGGCCTTTGACATCGCGACGCTCTGGGCATGTTTCAAGGCCTTCGGAGATTCGCCGACGCTCGGCGTGTTGATCATGGGCTACTTCGTCGGCATGATCGCGAACATCATCCCGACGCCTGGGGGCATAGGGGCGGTGGAGGGCGGCATGATAGGCACGTATGCGGCCTTCGGAGTCGGCATCGGAAATGCGACGGCCGCTGTGCTTGCCTATCGCGTCTTTGCCTTCTTGATGCCGACGATTCCCGGCGTGATCGCATTCATCAGGTTGCGGGGAACGGTCTCCGAATGGCGCCCGGAAGGCGCTACTATACAAAGTGAAGTGACCTCTGCGGAGGCAACTGATCCGCCGCCCGCTTGAGAACCAAAGATTTACGTGGAGACGCAGCTATGAGTGACAACCATTACGAGATCGCAATCATCGGTGCCGGACCTGCCGGACTTTCCGCAGCACTTTACGCTGGGCGGTCGATGGTCAAGACGCTCGTCCTCGAGCGCGGCGCCACCGGTGGCCAGCTCTGGAACACGGCTGAGGTCGACAACTTTCCCGGAATCCCAGACACGACCGGGCCTGAGCTTGCGCAACGATTTGAAGAACACGCAAAAAAGTTCGGTGCCGAATTCGAGTATGGACACGTCACCAAGATCAGTCGCGATGGCGAACGGTTTGTGATCGCGACCGACGACGACGACCAGACCTACACGGCAGACTCGGTTATTGTCACCGTCGGTGGCGAAGCCAGAAAGCTCGGCGTTCCCGGCGAGGAAGAACTCTCCGGCATGGGCGTCTCCTATTGCGCCGTCTGCGACGGCGCGTTCTTCAAGGACAAGCAGATCGCGGTCGTCGGCGGAGGAGACTCAGCGCTGGAGGAGGGCGAGTACCTCACACGCTTCGGCTCGAAGATCTTTCTGGTCCACCGCCGCGAAGAATTCCGTGCCTCACCAACCCTGGTTGAGCACTTCGACGCGAGCGACAAAACCGAGAAAGTGCTGAATTCAGTCGTCGAAGAGATTGTCGGCGACGGCACGGTCACCGGTCTTCGCGTCAAGAACGTCGAAACCGGCGAGATCAGCGAGCTCGAGGTGGACGCGGTCTTCCCGTTCGTCGGATTCACCCCGCACTCAGGAATTTTTGAAGACGGTCTGGTCGAGACCGACGAGAGCGGTCACATCATCACGGACCAGAAGATGGAGACGAAGACGACCGGGCTGTTTGCGGCCGGTGACGTCCGGTCTCAGTTCACGCGTCAGATCTCGAACGCTGTCGGCGACGCGACTATCGCGGCGCTCGCTGCTGCTGCGCACGTCGCCGAAGTAAAACGCGCGACAGCGGCGGCCTGAAGTACGCGATCGCGGCTGCGAGTCTCTCCGCCACACTCGCTGATTCGGCGTGCGCCTTCGATTAGCTGGGATACGGCGAATAGCCCGGGGGCGGCGCGAACGGCGGGTAGCCGTGTGGCTGCGGTGCAGATTGTTGCGGCTGCGGGTACTGCTGCTGCGGGTTCTGTTGATACAGATTTGGGGGATACGGCATCGGCTGGAACTGCGGCTGCATCGTCATCCCGTACTGCTGCGGCGGCATGTATTGGGGCTGTTGGGCCATCAGCGTGACGAAGGCGACGTACTGCTGCATCGGCATCGGTGGTGGCATGAAGGCCTGCGGCTGCGGCTGGTACGAGAACGGCGGAGCCGAATAGAACGGGAATGTCGTCGGCTGCACGCCGTAGGCCGATGGACCGGCTTGGATCGGCTGCGGGCTCAGCGACTGGCCGGGGATGATCGGCGCGACCTGGAGTGCGGCCTGCAGCGAAGCGTTGGACGGTAACGCGATCAGCGGCGTGACCGGACGGCGACGGCGAACCGGGGCGACAGGGATCTGCGCGCTGGTCGGGAGTGGCTGTTGCTCGCCTCCGCGCTGGGCCATCGGGTCCGGGTGGCGGACGGCCTCGCCGTGCATGACCGGCGGAACAAGCGACAGAAGCGGCGTGTCGCCGACGGGCGTGACCGGCGCGAAGCCAGCGGCGGGTGTCGCCGGTCGGGGCGCCTGGGGTGCTGGGGGATCGTTTGGCAGTGCTTGCATGAATGTTCTTCGCTGATTCTGACTGAAGCGCCAGCGAACTGCGCCGTCCTGAACGGAATCGTCCACAGGGACAGTCCGGTTTAGCCAGCGGGAGCAAATATGCGCGGCAGGCGGCATTCGGGTGACGTATAGGATTCGGTCGCACGTGAATCACGACCCCCTCCAAACCCTCGATTCGTTCAGCACCCCTTCGGGCGAGGGTTCGTTCTACTCACTGCCAAAGCTTGAGGCCGCTGGCGTTGGGCCGATCTCTCGTCTTCCGGTCAGTATCCGCATCGTGCTCGAGTCCGTTCTGCGCAACTGCGACGGAAAGCGGATCACCGAAGAACACGTCCGCGAGCTCGCCAACTGGCGCGCCAATGAAGAGCGCACGGAGGAAATTCCATTTGTCGTTGCGCGAATCGTTCTTCAGGACTTCACCGGCGTTCCGCTGCTTGTGGACCTCGCAGCGATGCGATCAGCCGTTGAGCGCATGGGCAAGGACCCGAAGGTCATTGAACCACTCGTCCCCGTGGACCTCGTCGTCGACCACTCGGTCCAGGTTGACTACTCATCGACCGGCGCATCGTTCGAGCGAAATATGGCGATGGAGTTCAAGCGCAACCGTGAGCGCTACGAGTTCCTGAAATGGGGCATGCAGGCATTTGACGCCTTCAAGGTTGTGCCCAGCGGGATCGGCATCGTTCACCAGGTCAATCTTGAATACCTCGCCCAGTGCGTGCTTGAGGCCGACGGGGTCTACTACCCGGACACTCTGGTCGGCACGGACTCGCACACGACGATGATCAACGGCCTTGGCGTTGTCGGCTGGGGCGTTGGCGGCATCGAAGCCGAGGCCGGAATGCTCGGTCAACCGGTCTACTTCCTTGCGCCCGACGTTGTCGGAGTTGAGCTGACCGGCGCGCTCCACGAGGGCGTCACGGCGACCGACATGGTACTGCGCGTCACCGAGATGCTGCGCGCCCACGGCGTCGTCGGAAAGTTCGTTGAGTTCTACGGCGAGGGCGCGGAAACCCTCTCCCTGCCCGACCGCGCGACGATCAGCAACATGGCGCCCGAGTACGGCGCGACGATGGGCTTCTTCCCGTACGACGAGCGATCCTCCGAGTACATGCGCCTCACGGGACGCGAAGAAGCGCACATCCAGACGGTTGAGAACTACTTCAAGGCGCAGGGCCTCTTTGGGATCCCGAAAGCCGGCGAGATCGACTACTCCGTGAACCTCAAGTTGGATCTCGATCAGATCGAGCCGAGCGTCTCTGGACCCAAGCGTCCGCAGGATCGAATCGATCTGAAAAACCTGAAGAGCCGCTTCGTGGAGCTCTTCCAGGCGCCGACCTCAGAGTCGGGTTACGGGAAGGCCGCCGACGAACTGAACAGAGTCTTCCCGAGCGACGTCGGCCTGCCTGGCGACGAGGCGCACGGCACAAACGGCGGTGGCACAGAGGACGACGACATCGACGAGCTGGACGCTTCGGCGGCGCTCGATTCTCAGGAGGAGATGGTTGCGAACCGCCCAACTCCCGATCTGCTTCAGCTTTCGGACCTGACCGACCAGGAACGCGTTGACGTTGACCTTCACCACGGCGATGTCCTGATCGCAGCGATCACTTCTTGCACGAACACCTCGAACCCCTCGGTCATGTTGGCCGCCGGTCTCGTGGCGAAGAAGGCCGTCGAGAAAGGCCTCACAGTTGGTCCGGCAGTAAAGACTTCATTGGCTCCCGGCTCGCGAGTGGTCAGCGACTACCTCGACCAGACCGGGCTGCAGCCATACCTCGATGAACTCGGCTTCAACCTTGTGGGCTACGGCTGCACGACGTGCATCGGTAATTCCGGTCCGCTCGACGCCGGCCTTGAGGCGACGATCGTTGACAACGACGTGATCGCGGCCAGCGTGCTCAGCGGAAACCGCAACTTCGAAGCGCGCGTTCACCAGAACATCAAGGCCAACTTCTTGATGAGCCCGCCGCTGGTCGTCGCGTTTGCGCTGGCCGGCACCGTCGAGCGTGACCTTTCGACCGAGCCGCTCGGCAAGGCCACCACTGGCGAGGACGTCTACCTCAAGGACATCTGGCCAACGCTCGATGAAGTCCGCGAACTGCTTTCGAGCTCGCTCAATCCAGACACCTTCCGTCGCCTCTACGGCGACTTCACCGAGCAGAACCCGATGTGGAACGAGATCCCCGGCAAGACCGGCGTAGTTTACGAGTGGGACCGCGAATCGACCTATGTTCAGGAGCCGCCGTTCTTCGAGGGCTTCCAGATGGAGCCCACACCGGTCAAAGCGATTCACGGCGCCCGCGCGCTCGCCGTGCTCGGCGACTCGGTCACCACCGACCACATTTCACCTGCGGGCGCGATCAAGGAAGCCTCGCCTGCCGGGCGATTCCTGAAAGAGCACGGCGTCGAGAAGGTTGACTTCAACTCCTATGGATCGCGACGTGGAAACGACCGCATCATGACGCGAGGCACCCTCGCGAACGTGCGCATTCGCAACCTGATGGCTCCCGGCACCGAAGGCGGCGTCACTCTGTACCACGGTGGCCAGACCGAGCAGATGGACATCTTCGACGCAGCGGCCAAGTACAAAGAAGACGGCCGCTCGTTGATGCTCTTCGCGGGCAAGGAGTACGGCTCGGGTAGCTCGCGCGACTGGGCTGCAAAGGGCACAAATCTTCTTGGAGTACGCGCTGTCGTCGCCGTGAGCTACGAGCGCATCCACCGCAGCAACCTCGTTGGCATGGGCGTGCTGCCTTGTCAATTCAAGGACGGCGAGACGGCGCAGACGCTTGGCATTGACGGCTCAGAACAGTTCCACTTGATCGGCGTTGAAAAGGGAGTGCAGCCGCGTCAGGAGTTGACGCTTGTGATTCACCGCGCGGATGACACGACGCACGAGACGAAAGTCATCGCGCGGATCGACACTCCGATTGAGGTCGATTACTTCGAGCACGGCGGGATTCTCCCGTACGTACTACGTCAGCTCGTCGCTTAGCTCCCGCTACTCGTAGCTGAGGGCGTCTATGACGTTCATTTTTGCTGCGCGCCTTGCTGGCGGGAGCGCGGCGAGGATTCCGGCGATGACCGAGAGGATTGCGACGGTGACGATCACGGCTACCGGGGGGTGGAAGTCGGCGTTGGTTTCGCCCGAGGCGATTCCTCTTACGAATGCCCAGCCGAGGGCCATGCCGACCACCAAGCCCAGGGCCGAGCCGGCGGAGGTGATCAGAAGGGATTCGGAGAGGATCATTCGGCGGATCTGCCAGCGGCTTGATCCGATCGCGCGCAAGAGGCCGATCTCACGGGTACGTTCGAGGACGCTCATCAGCAAAGTGTTGACGACGCCGAGAAGGCTCACCAGGATTGCGATGGCCATGATCACGTAGAAGATCGAGAAGACCTGGTTGATCTGGTCTTTGAGCTGCTGCTTGACCTCTTCGTTGGAGAGCGACTGGAAGGCGGGGTAGTCGCGTTCGAGCAGCGTGTCGATCTGGCCGCCCAGCGCGCCTCGCTGTTCGGGGGTCTTTGCGATCGCGAGGATCTGGGAGTAGCCGGTGGCGCCGTAGAGAGTGTCGAAAGTGTCGAGCGACATCACGATCGAAGAGGCCTCGATCGAGTTGCCGGTGGCGAGCGCGGCGATCTTCAGTTTCTCGGCGCCGCGCGGGCCTTCGAGGGTCAGCGAATCTCCGACTTCGAGTTTCTCCTGTTTTGCGAATCCCGATGGCAGGGTCACGCCGCCAGCGGCGAGCGCGGCGTTCACGTCCGGGACTGCGCCTTCTGCGAACTCGGGCGTTGAGAACTGGTCTCGTGTCTCGGGGTTGAGCGCGTAGACGGCCTGGCCGGAGGCGTCGCCTGAGATCAGGTAGAGCGCCTTGATGCCAGTTGCGGCCCCGGCCGCTGGCAGCGCGCGGACTTTCGCAAGCGCGGACTCGGCGATAGTCGATTGCGGGCCGCCCTGGGCTGCCTTCGGCTGGATCGTGAAGTCGGTCTTCAGTTCCTTGTCGAGGTCGTCGGAGATCGTGCCGATGAAGCTCGATCCGATGCTGCCGATCGCGGCGACCAGTGCGATTCCGATCATCAGGCCCGACGCCGTCGAGGCCGTACGAGTCGGATTTGCGCGCGCGTTGTCAGCGGCGAGGCGCCCTTCGACCGGGGTGACCTTCTGCAGCGGCCATGCCATTCCGCGGACGAGCCAGGGAACAACAACCGGGCCGATCATGATCACGCCGGTGAACAGGAAGATGACGCCGAACACGCCGGCGGCTATGACCGGCGGCGGGGCGTCTGAGGAAGAAGCCAGCGTGAAGACGCCGAGCAGGCCCAGCACTGTGAGCACGCTGCCGACGCTGAGCCTGCGGCCCAGGCGCAGGGGCTCGCTGCGGTGCTCAACCAACACAGCCTGGATCGGTGGGATCCGACTGGCGCGGATCGCCGGGCGCAGCGCGCCGAGGACGGTCGCGCCGACGCCGAGAATCGGGGCGATGATGAAGGCCGTGGGCGGGTAGCTGATCGAGCCGATCGGGAAGCCGATGTTCGAGACGAGCCAGACCATCAGGCGCGTCAGCAGCAAGCCGATCACAACCGCAAGCAGCGCGCCGATCACGCCCAGAAGCAGGGCCTCGACGAGGATCATCCGCCGGATCAGTTTGCGCGAGGCGCCGAGTGTTCGCAGCATGCCGATCTCACGCAGCCGCTGGGCGACGGTCATGTTGAACGAGTTGAGGATCAGGAAGCCGCCGACAAACAGGCTCATTGCGGCGAAGAAGTAGAGGATGATGTTGAAGCCCTGGATCTGGCTGTTGATCTCGTCGGCGATGTCGCTGGGGGTGCTGACCTGAACGCCTTCGGGAGCAATAGCTTCGAGCTCCTTGGTGACGGTGTCGATGCTCTTTCCCGTTTCGACCTTCACGCCGATCTCCGAGTAACCCACCGGGACGTCAAAGTCCTTGCGCATGGCGTCGATGTCCAGCGAGGCGAATCCCTGACCGCCGAAATCAACGCCGCTGCCGATCTGGAACAGGCGAGAGATCTTGTACTCGCGCACTCCGGTTGGAGTTGCGAAGGCGACGCTGTCGCCGACCTTGACGTCGTTGGCCTTGGCCCAAGATGAGTCGAGCTGGAGCTCGTCACCTACGAGGTCTGTCGATCCCTCGATCGTTTTCGTGCCGGTGAGATCTGGGTCGCCGGGGCGGATGCCGTTGACAAAGACCTGGTCCTTCTGACTTGACTCAGCCTTGCCGTCCTTGACCACCACCATCGTTCCGGTGACTGATGGAACTGCGACTTCGACGCCGTCGGCCCGCTGCACCTTGGCAAGGAGCGATTCGTCCAGAGTGCCCTGGCCGTTGGCACCTGCGCTCATCGCCAGGTCGGTCTCGCCATAAACCGAGGAGAACAACTCGTCAAATGTCGAGACGATCGTCTGCGAGAGCGAGAGGACCGAGAAGAACAGGGCTACGCCCAGCACGATGCCGAGGCCATTCAGTACTGCGCGGCCCTTTCGTGCGCTGACGCTGCGCCAGGCGAGCGAGCGGATCATGGGTTAGGCCGCCTGCTCGAGGCTGGCGAAGAACTCGATGATGCTGTTGGTGTCGCCACCGGGGACTTCGCCGGCGATCAGGCCGTCGCGAAGGAATACGACACGGCTCGCGCGACTCGCCGCTGCGGCATCGTGGGTGACCATCATGATCGTGTGGCCAGCCGACTGTTGGACCTCGCGCAGCATGTCGAGCACCGACGCGCCGTTCTTGGAGTCGAGGTTTCCGGTCGGCTCATCTGCAAGGAGCAGCGCGGGTTCGCGCATCAGTGAACGCGCCACAGAGACACGCTGCTGTTCGCCGCCCGAGAGCTGCGAGGGAAGGTGCTTTGCGCGGTCGGTGAGGCCGACGAGCTTGAGCAGTTCGGCCGCGCGCGCATGCAGCTCGCCGGACTTTTCGCCGGCGATCATCGAAGGGAGCATCACGTTCTCCTCGGCGGTCATCGTCGGCAGAAGATTGAAGAACTGGAAGATGAATCCGATCGAGTCGCGGCGCAGGAGCGTGAGTTGCTCCTCGTTCATTCCTCCGATCTCCTCGCCACCGATTGCGACGCTGCCGTCATCGTAGGTTTCAAGTGCACCGAGGATGTGCATCAGCGTGCTCTTGCCCGATCCCGACGGACCCATCACGGCGACGAACTCGCCCCGCTCGATCGTCAGGTCAATGCCCTTTAGTGCATCGACAGAAGTTTCGCCTGATTCGTAGCGCTTGGACAGGGCAGAGACTTTTACGGCCGGGGAGTCGTTCATGGCTCCCGAGATTAGTTCGGGAGCACGTGGATCGTGCGGAACTCCTTGTCGCTGGCTCCGTGCAGCCGCGCACCCTGCGCGACTTGGCGACGGAGGTGGTCAACGATCTCCTGGCTGATCAGCTCGCCCGGCAGAAGCGCTGGAATGCCTGGGGGATAAACCGACACCGACTCGCCGCAGACGCGACCAATCGAGGAGCCGACATCGATCACTTCGCTTGCGCCGAGAAACGCCTCGCGCGGGGTGACCGCTTGCTCGAGGTTGAACGTTTCGAGCGAATCAATTGGTGTGGCAGGATCGCGCAGCGGTTCGGCCTGCTCGGCCGCGTCGGCGAGCGCCGCATAAAGGCGATCGAGATTTGTCTGATCCTCGGCGATCCCGGCGACGAACACGACGACGGTGTCTGTTGCGAGTTCGGGGACGACGTCGTGGTGTTCGCGGATGAAGTCGGCGAGCGCAAAGCCGGACTGGCCGGTGCCACGCGTATCTACGACGATGCGCAGAGGGTCGGTGTCATGTACTCCGGTGTGGCCGCGCAGGTCCATGCCTGCCACATAGAGCCCGGGGATCAGGTCGATCTTGTCCACGAGCGCGTCGATTGCCGCGAGGGTCTGGGTGAGAAGCGCTTCGCCGTTGATCGTCAGGTTGCGGCGAGCGGCGTCGAGCGAGACGAGCAGCAGCCCGTTTGGCGAGGTCGATCGCACGAGGCGAACCGCGCGGTCAACCATGTCGGGGTTGATGAACTCCGAATCTGCGACGTGCAGCATTGCGCTCTGCGTGAATGAGCCGGCGGTTTTGTGGATCGAAGTCAGAACGGCGTCTGCGCCGAGTTCCAGCGCGCTGCGCGGAACGTCCTTGTGTCGTCCAAAGTGCGAGCCCCAAGATTGATCGACGAGTAGCGGAAGACAATGTTCATGTGCGATTCCAGCCAGCGCGGCAACGTCGGCGCACGTGCCGTAGTAGGTCGGCGAGACGATGAAGACTGCCCGTGCGTCGGGATTCTTGGCGAGCGTGCTCGTCAGGTCGTCCGGGAGAACACCGTGCGCGATCTGCAGGTCGTGGTCCACGTGGGGCGAGACGAAGGCCGGTATGCCGCCACTGAGCACGAGCCCGTCCACGACCGAACCGTGCGAATTCCGCTGCACAACGACTCGCGCGCCGAGCGGTGCGAGCGCCAGCGCAAGGGCATGGTTGCCCTGGGTCGCGCCGTTGGTCAGAAACCACGTTTGCTTGGCGCCGAAGGACCCCGCGGCAAGCAGCTCGGCTTCGTCGGCGGGGGTGGGGTACCCGCCAACGTCGATCCCATGCATGTCGCGCGGGATGTCGTACTTCAGCGCATCCGCAAGATGCTCGCGGAGCTTTGGGTCGGCACCGAAGCCGCCCTTGTGCCCGGGCACATGAAAGCGCGCCGGGTCACGATCGCCATAGGCGATCAGTGCATCGAGATAGGGCGTGCTGTCCTGCTCGCGCGCCAGGGCCAGCGCCTTAGAGACGGTCGCGAACGGAGTCGACCTTGTCGGCGAGCGTCTGGTCCGGCTTGTCGGATGGTTCGTCGAGCTTCAGGACTGTGTAGACGCGGGGGATGCCCAGCTCGAGAGGAATCTTGTGGAGCTCCGCAGCGAGGGCAAAGATGTCGTCTGCCGTGCCCTCGAGCGAGGTGCCCATCCCGTGCAGCTGAAAGGCGACCTTTGACTGCTGCGAAAGCCTGCGTTGAATCTCCGCGATGTACTCGCTGGCGTGCGAATCGGGGCCGGTGCGCAATCCGAGAATCGTTATGTCAGCGGTGGCCATGAGGCCAATCTACCGCTGCATCAGGCGAGGCTGGTCCAGACGGTCTTGGTTTCGAGGTACGCGTCGAGGTTTTCAGCGCCGTGTTCGCGGCCGATCCCGGACGCCTTGACACCGCCGAACGGCGCGGCGGGATCCGTCAGGCCCCACATGTTGATGTAGACCATTCCCGACTCGAGCATTCCGGCGAGCTTGTGCGCGCGGCCGATGTCGCGGGTCCAGAGGCCGGCGGCGAGGCCGTACTCGTTGTCGTTGGCCTTCTCTGCGATCGCCTCGAGATCCTCAAAGGGGGTCGCGGCGAGGACGGGACCGAAGATCTCTTCACGCGCGATGCGCATGTCGGATTCGACTCCGGTGAAGAGGGTGGGGCGGATGAAGTATCCGTTGCCGTCCTCGCGCTCGGCGACGCCGCCAGCGATCGCTTCCGCGCCTTCGTCGAGGCCGATCTGGATGTACTCGTTGACGCGCTCGAACTGCTGCTCGCTGACAACTGGTCCGAACGTCGTTCCCTTTGTGAGTCCCGGGCCGACGACCGAGTTGTTCGCAAGTTCGGCGAGCTGACCGGTGACCTCTTCGTAGAGCGAGTTCTGAACGAACAGGCGCGAGCCGGCGTTGCAGGCCTGGCCGGTGTTGAAGTAGATGCTCTGGAACGATCCGCCGATCGCGGCCGTGAGGTCTGCGTCCTCGAAGATGATGTTCGGCGACTTGCCGCCGAGCTCGAGCGTGACGCGCTTGAGGTCGCGGCCGGCCTTGGCGCCGATTTCGCGGCCGACGGCCGTCGAGCCAGTGAAGGCAATCTTGTTCACACCGGGGTGATCGACGAGCGCGGCGCCAACTGAGCCGTCGCCGTTGACGACGTTGACGACGCCATCGGGGAAGCCGGCTTCCTTGACCAGTTCGGCCAGGCGCAGAGCAGTTACGGGCGTCTGTTCGGCGGCCTTGAGCACGACGGTGCAGCCTGCTGTGAGCGCCGGCGCGAGCTTCCAGACGGCCATCATCAGCGGGAAGTTCCACGGGACGATCTGAGCGCAGACGCCAACCGGAATGCGCTCGGTGTAGACGAACATGCCCTTGGCCTCAACCGGAATCGCGCGGCCTTCGAGCTTGCTTGCCCAGCCCGCGAAGTAGCGTAGGTGCTTGACCGAGCCGGCGACGTCAACGATCTGCGCGATCTTGACTGGCTTGCCGTTGTCGATCGATTCGAGCTGCGCGAGTTCTTCGGCGTTCTCTGCGATCAGTTCGGCGAGTTTGTTGATCAGTTCGCCGCGTTGGATTCCCGTGAGCTTCTTCCATGGTCCGTTGAACGCATCACGCGCAGCGGCGACGGCGTCGTCGATGTCCTGCCGGGATGCGATCGCGACCTCTGCGATCGGCGCGCCAGTGGACGGGTCGATCGTGGTGAAGGTGTCTGAGCCGGCGCGGAACTCGCCGCCGATGAAGTTGCCGAGCGGAGCGCGGTCGAGGAAGGCGCTGGCGGCGCGGGAGAGGTCGGTGAGTTGTGACGTCAAGGTGGTGGACATGGCGTGAAGGCTACCCCGGTTCGCGCCAACGCGTTCAAGCGGAATTAAGCCCCAACATACGTCCTGCCGAGGGTCGGCAGGACGTATGTTGGGGCAAAAAATGGCTTAGTTTCGTCCCTCGAGGACAGCTCGGCGCAGGGCGGGTGCTGCGCGATAGCGGTCTCCGCCGATTTCGCGCTGCAATGCATCGAGGCTGGAGACGATCTGCGCCGACCCGATCGCGTCGCGCCAGGCCATCAGTCCGCGCGGGTAGTTCAGTCCTAGCTGAACACCCTTGTCGATGTCCTCGGCTGAGCCGACTCCCTCTTGAAGCGCGAAAGATGCCTCGTTGATCAACTGGCAGACGACTCGCCCGAGCACTAGCCCCGGTCCGTCGCCGACTTCGATTACGTGCTTGCCGATGACATGGAAGAAGTGGCGCGTGACGGTGAGGGTCTCCTCCGAGGTGCCAGAGCCGCGCGTGATCTCGACTGCGCGAGCCTCTCCAAGTGGAGGTAGGCAGTGGAAGCCAGCGAAGTCGCGCCCGCGAGCTGCTGCGGCGAGACTGTTTCCGGCGCACAACACCGCCACCGGACCACGGGAGAGATCGATGTCGCGCCCGGCGGTCACGAGTCGCGCGTCGATGGTGATGGTGCGCGGGATCTCGGCGGGCGCTGCGACTTCGTAGCCGGCGGCTTCGGCGAGGCGACGAAGCTCGCGAGCGAGCTGGGTTTCGCCAATCACGTCAACCGCGCCGGACGCGCTCTCGATCATTTGGGGCGAGGGATCCTCCGGGCGATAGGCACCGCCCTCGGGGTACTCGTAGTAGCCGCGACCGCTCTTTCGCCCGAGCCTGCCAGCCGCAATCATCTGCGCCGGAATGCCACTCGGGCGCCAGCGCGGCTCGCCGTGGCCGAGGTCGTAGAACGACTTTGCAATGTCGTAGCCGACGTCCACGCCAACAAGATCTGAGAGCTCGAAAGGCCCCATTCGAAATCCGCCGCCAAGGCGCATCACGCGGTCAATCGTCGGCGCATCGGCGACGCCTTCACCGAGAAGTTGCTGCGCCTCCAGCAAGAAGGGGCGGCTGACGCGATTGACGAGGAACCCCGGCCCATCGCTGGCATCGATCGACTCGCGGCCCATGGCCGCGCCGACCGCGCGTGCAATCGTCAGAGCCTCGGCAGAGCTGTTCATTCCCGCGATCACCTCGACAAGGCGCATCAGCGGAACAGGGTTGAAGAAGTGCATGCCAACCACGCGCTCTGATTGAGGTACGCCCGCTGCGATAGCCGTGACCGGAAGTGAGGAGGTGTTGGTTGCGAAAACAGTTCCCGGCGCGGTGACTGCCGCGAGCTTTGAGAACAGATCCTGCTTGACCTCGAGCTTCTCGGCCACGGCCTCGATGATCAGGAAGCAGTCGCCGAGCTCTTGGACTGAAGACACAGCGTCGATTCGCGAGATCGCGGCACCGGCCTGTGCGTCGGTGGTCTTCCCGCGTGCAACGGAGCGCTCAAGGAAACTCGCTATTCGCCCGCGAGCGGCATCGGCCGCGCCTTCGGCAACGTCGAAGAGCTTTACGTCAAGGCCACCGACGGCGGCGACCTGCGCGATACCGGCACCCATGGTGCCAGCGCCGACCACTCCAATTGGAGCGTCTGGCAGCCCGGGGGCCATCAGTGACCCTTGAACTCTGGCGGACGCTTTTCGATGAACGCAGTCATACCTTCAACTCGATCATCGGTAGCCATCGCCAGTTCGAACAGCCGGCGCTCATACGCCAGTCCGCCCGTCATCCCATCCTCGAACGCTCCATTGACGGCCTGCTTGGCCAGTCGGACTGCCACGGGGGGGCGCCGTGCGATCACGGCGGCCATCTCGGTCGCCTTCTCGCGCCAGTCTTCGCGCTTGCCGGTCACCTGGTTGACGATTCCCATCATCGCCGCCTCGTGCGCGGTGATGCGCTTGCCGGTCAGGATCAATTCCATCGCCTTCTGCTTACCCACGAGCCTCGCGAGGCGCTGGGTTCCGCCGCCGCCGGGAATGATCCCGAGGGTGACTTCGGGCAGACCGAACACCGCAGTCTCGGATGCGACGATGATGTCGGCGGCGAGGGCCAGTTCAAAGCCCGCGCCAAGTGCGAAACCGGCGACTCCCACGATGACGGGCTTGGTGCACTCCGCAACGATCTGGAAGATGCTGCGGCCGCGCGCCATATCCATCGCGCCGACGAGATCGACCTCGCTCATCAACTTGATGTCGGCGCCGGCGGCGAACTGTTCGTCTTGACCGACGATCAGCACGACGCGAACGTTCGGGTCTTCTTCAGCCGCGGCGATCGCGGCAGCGAGCTGCTCGCGCAGGGGCTGAGAAAGCGCGTTGCGCGCGTCCGGACGATTGAGCTCGATCGTCGAGATGCCGGCGCTGAATGTCTGAAGTACGAGTGGTTCTTCGCTCATGATCGGCTACACCATCGCATTCAGGCCGGTGTACGCGCGGCCGATGATCAGCTTCTGGACCTGAGAGGTGCCTTCATAAAGCGTCAGCACACGCGCGTCGCGCAGATACCTTGCGGGCGGGAAGTCATCGACGTAGCCCGATCCGCCGTGTACCTGAATCGCGAGGTTCGCGCACTCGATCGCGGACTCCGTGGAGTGGAGCTTGGCGATCGAAGTCTCGGTGGTGTTGGGCAGGCCCATGTCCTTCAGATAGGCGGCGCGCCAGAGCAGCAGGCGCGAGGCGTCGGTCTTGACGACCATCTGGGCGATCATGTCCTGCACCATCTGAAAGGAGCCGATCGGCTTGCCGAACTGTTCGCGGACCTTCGCGTATTCAACGGAGCACTCGACGCTGCCGGCGCAGATGCCGAGCGCGCCAGATCCAACCGAGAAGCGGCCACTCTCAAGCGCCGTCATCGCGATCTTGAAGCCCTGGCCGATCTCGCCGAGGATGGCTTCGTCGGGAACCTCGACTGCGTCCAAGGAAATCTCCGCGACGTTGCTCGCGTGCATTCCAAGCTTGTGCTTGATCGGCTGCGCCGAGAAGCCGGGGGTGTCGGTCGGAACGAGGAAGCAGGCGAGACCCTTGTAGCCGAGCTCGGGATCGGTCTGACAGAAGATCAGTGCGACCTTCGCGTAGTTGGCCAACGAGATCCACATCTTCGTGCCACTAATCGACCAGCCGCTCTCGGTCTTGGTCGCGCGGGTCTTCTGGTTGGCGGCGTCTGAGCCGGTGTCGGGTTCGGTCAATCCAAAGCAGGCCAACGCCGTGCCGTCGGCAATGCCGGGCAGGTACTTCTGCTTCTGCTCCTCGGTTCCGAATTTCATGATCGGTACGCCGCAGAGCGAAGTGGTGACGGAGATCACGGTGCGCGCAGCGGCGTCGGCCTTGCCGATCTCCTCAACGATCAAGCCATACGTGCGGTAGTCGATTCCGCGGCCGCCGTACTCTTCGGGAAAAATCGGCCCGAGGAAGCCCATCTCTGCGAGGCCCTTGACGATGTTGAGGTCGAACTTGCCCTCGTGGTCGTTGTCGGTCGCGACGGGCTTGATCTCGTTGTTGGCGAAGTCCCGGGCTGCTTGGCGGATGAGCTCTTGCTCGTCTGTGAGTGAAAAGTCGATCATGGCGAGCAATCCTATTGGGGCCGCGTACAAAAAGAAAAAGGCCCCGCGGTTTCCCGCGAGGCCTTGATCTGCTTCTACTTTTTACTCAGCCGGGGAGCTAAAGCTTCTTGGCGGTCTTCTTGCCTGCAGTCGCGACGACCTTCGGCAGCGGCGCGAAGCCGATGTCCTGGCGCAGACCCATGCCCTTGCCGAGTGCGTAGTTGACCATCAGCTTCAGGCCCGCGGCCTTCGGCGAGCCCTTGCGCATGATCACGTACGAGAAGGCGGTTGCGGGGTAGGCGGTCTTGAATGCCTTCGGCGGGTTTGCCGGGTGGAGAATGTTGCCGCTCGGGACCTTCTTGATCCAACCAGCACCTGCGCGAATCGACTTCTGGCTCGGCAGGATGAACTTGCCGGCGGCGTTCTGGATGGCGGCCACCGTCAGCTTGTTCGGGATCGCGTAGTCGATCCCGACGTAACCGATTGCTCCGTTGGTCTTCAGCGCGTTGGCGACTCCGCCGTTACCTGAAGCGCCCGGTCCGACTGGCCAGTTCAGCAACGTGCCGACTCCGGGTGAACTCCTCCACGAGGTGCCCGAGCGGGCGAGCCAGTCAGCGAACGCGTAGGTCGTGCCCGAGCCGTCGAGACGGTGGATCGGCGTGATTGCCAGGTCCGGGAGTGACTTGCCCTTGTTGAGCTTCGTGATCTGGGGGTCATTCCACTTGGTGATTCCGCCCTTGTAGATCAGGTTCACGATCTTCGGGGTGAGCTTGAGTCCGCTGCTCACGCCGTTGACGGTGTAGGACATCGTCACGGCGGTGAGTGAGATCGGAATCGTCACGCAGCCGCTGCACCTGGCCTTCTGGTCTGCCGTCATCGGTGCGTCTGTCGCGCCGAAGTCAACGGTTCCTGCGCTGATGTCGGTCAGTCCCTTGCCCGATCCGCCACCGCCGTAGGTGATGCCGCCGCCGAGCTGGGTGTTCCACTCGGTGATGAGCGGGGCGACGAGCGTTGAGCCCGAGCCAGTGATCGCGGGGTTGACCACGGCACCGGCAGTGCCGGCGCCTACGACCAGCGACATGCCAGCGAGCAGCACGGCGCCAAGGCCAGTGAAGGTCGATTTGCGATTGAAGTTCATTCTTGGTTGTTGCCTCTCTTGAGAACGATCCGGTTGATCAGTTGACGCGAGTATTGCCCGGTACAAATTCCGAGTTGTTGCGATCTTGTGGCAATGTGGTGACACAAAATCGCCTGACCGGAAAACGCACTTATCCTCGGGCCAATGCGAGGACCTCTTTCTTCGAAAGGCTCGACCGGAGACAAAATTCTGCGCGGTCTTGCGCTCGCTGCGGCGCTGCTGGCGATCGTCACGCTGGTCGCTCTCGGCTTCAAGGTGATCCAGGGATCGAAGCTCGCCTTCGACACTTTCGGGCTCGGTTTCATCACCGACTCCACGTGGAATCCGACCGGCGGAGAGGACGGCAACGGCCTCTACGGCGCGTGGGTGATGATCTACGGAACGCTCGTGACCTCGCTCTCGGCGCTCGCAGTCGCATTGCCGATCGGCGTCGCGATCGGCCTCTATCTGGCTGAGCTCGCCCGCGACTCGGTCGCGCGGGTGGTCGGACCGCTCGTCGAAATGCTCGCGGCGGTGCCAAGCGTGGTCGTCGGCTTCTGGGGACTGATCGTGCTCGCACCGATCGTGTCCAAGTACGTCGAGCCGTTTCTCTACGACCACTTCAGCTTCATACCGCTGTTCGGCGAACCGCAGACGACCGGACTCAGCCTCCTCACGGCAAGCCTGATCCTCTCGATCATGATCCTCCCGATCATCGCGTCGATCAGCCGCGACCTCTTCCTCACCGTTCCCCATGAGATGAAGGACGGCGCCGAGGCGCTCGGAGCGACGCACTGGGAAGTCGTGCGCGGGGTGGATCTTCCGGCTTGCGCTGCGGGCATCGCCTCGGCTGCGCTTCTGGCGCTTGGCCGCGCACTCGGAGAGGCAATCGCCGTTGCTCAGGTGATCGGCGGCGGCCAGAAGGTTGTCGAATCGCTGTTTCTTCCAGGCGACACGTTGGCGAGCCGGCTGGCGTCGCAGTTTCCTGCGGCGATCTCTGATCTTCAGGTCTCGTCCCTCTACTACCTGGGCGTGATCCTTCTGGTGATCGGCATCGCCGCGAACCTCACCGCTGTCTGGATCGCCAGGCGCTTTGACTACGAGCGCAGGGCAGCATGACCGAGGGCGACCGGGTCAACCCGGAGGAGTTCCACGAGTTTCCATTTGACCCCGGTTCTCCGCTGGTGCCCAGCGGCAACCTGCGCCGGCGCATGATCGTGAGCCGGATGGCACAAGCGCTCGCGACCTTCGGCGCGATCGTCGCGGTCGGGATGCTCGCGATCATGCTCTACGCGGTCGTGTCAAAGGGCATCGGCGCGATCAGCTGGAGCTTCATCACGACAGGTCCCGACGACGGCGGGATCGGACCGTCTCTCGTGGGCACGATCATCATCGTGATGATGGCGACGGCCATCGCTGCCCCCGTTGGCGTGCTCACCGCGATCTACACAACTGAATTCGCCAGCGATCGCGTTGGTGGCATCGTGCGCCTGACGCTGGACATGATGAATGGCCTGCCGACGATCATCGTCGGAATCTTCATCTACGGACTGATCGTCGCCGGTCGCAACCAGAGCGGTTTCGCAGCCGCGCTCGCGCTGGCAGTGATCATGTTGCCGATGATCGCGCGCACCACCCAGGAGGTGCTTGCGCTCGTTCCGCGCACGCTGCGGGAGGGAGCCGAGGCGCTGGGCGTCGGGCGGTGGAGAGTGATTCTTGGCGTGCTCCTGCCCACGGTCGGCGGCGCGATCCTGACCGCGACGGTGCTTGCTGCCGCGCGCGTCGCCGGCGAGACGGCGCCGCAGATTCTCGTCAACCTCGTGGCGCCCAACGAGTTCGTGCTGAATCCATTCGCGGGCCACGCGATGCCGTCGGTGCCGGTGACGATCTACCAGTTGTCCGAATCTGCAGACCCGACTGGATTTCAACGAGCCTGGGGCGCTGCGCTCTGCCTGCTCGTGATCATTTTGGTAGCCAACATCGCTGCGCGGGCTCTTCATGCGCGCAGCCAGAGGAAGATCGGAATGAAATGATCGAGAACTTCGAAACGTTCAGTCGTGCGCTGGACGCTGAGGCCGTTCCCCGGCGCGTGAAGATCTCCGGAGCGGATGCTGACGCCCCATCCGTGCGGCCGACCCGGCAGCCCGTCACCCCCGTCTTCGAGGTCCGCAACGCCAACGTCTTCTACGGCGCCAAGCAGGCGCTCGCGGACGTCACAACCAATCTCAATCGCAACATCGCGACGGCGCTGATCGGACCGTCCGGCTGTGGCAAGTCAACATTCTTGCGCTCGCTGAACCGCATGAACGATTCAGTCAAGGGTTTCCGGATCGATGGCGACGTGTTGTATCACGGGAACGATCTCTACCACCCGTCGGCCAACCGCATCGAGGTGCGTCGCCGCATCGGGATGGTGTTCCAGAAGCCGAACCCGTTCCCCAAGTCGATCTATGACAACATCGCCTGGGGTGCGCGCAATCTTGGGATGAAGGACAACCTCGACGATCGCGTCGAGAAGGCTTTGCGCCAGGCGGCGCTGTGGGACGAGGTCAAGGACCGCTTGAAGCAGAGCGCCCTCGGACTTTCAGGTGGACAGCAGCAGCGGCTCTGCATCGCTCGCGCCCTCGCGATCGAACCGGAAGTGCTGTTGCTCGACGAGCCGGCCTCGGCGCTCGACCCGATTGCGACGCTGAAAATCGAAGACCTCGTGCACGAGCTCAAGCACCGTTACACGATCGTAATCGTCACTCACAACATGCAGCAGGCCGCGCGCGTGGCCGACCGCACGTGCTTCTTCTCGCTCGAAGAGAAGGACGGCAAGAACGTCGGCGCGCTGATCGAGGACGACTGGACCGACGTGGTCTTCACCAACCCGTCGGACAACCGCACGCGCGACTACGTCTCCGGGCGCTTCGGCTGAGCCGAGCTACCCGAGGTTCCGGGCGGCGATTGTGGCGCCCGGAACCTTCTCGAGTAACGACGTGCCGCACTGCCAGCAGTAGACGGCGCCAGCGCTGTGCGGTGCGCCGCAGGTCAGGCAAAGTGCTGCCACGCCCGTGCGCTCCATCCTGAGGATTCGTTCGATCTCGCCGAGCTCGGCGTCTACTTCTTGAAGTTCAGCCGCGCGCTTGACCAGGACGTCAGGGCGCATGCGGTTGCGGCTGGCCATCTCGTAGGTGAGGCCGCCTAGGTCCCACTGGAGTTCTGCGACCTTGGCCGAAAGCTGCGCGCGCCGACGCTCGAGATCGATCGTTTCCTGGGTGTCGGCCGCAGGAGAGATTGGCGGCGGCGCAGGAAACTGGGATGGCGTGGCGCTCGTCACGGTGATGCTCTTGCCGGAAGCGGACTGCTCGTCCTTCTTGCGGACTCCGATTGGCGATTTCAATTTCACGTGGCTCAGTGATCCCTATTTGAAGTAGTCGCCGGAGAATGTGCCGTTGTCGTCACAGCCGACGCTGCCCTTGACGCACTTCTCGCCGAGGTCAACGTCCTTGGGTGCGAGCTTCACGCCGTTCTTCTTGGCCAGAGCGCTGGCGTCAACGCCGCCCTTGACGTCTTCGGGGGCAGCTGCCTTGCCGGCGTCCTTCGACGCGGTTGTTGCCTCTGTGGCTCCTGCCGCGGCGGTCGCTCCGCCTCCGAGGACGATCGGTTGCTGGGCGGCCGCGGCGGTGCCGCTGTCGCCCTTGTTTCCGATCAGGACGCCGACGCCCATCGCGAGCAACAGCGTCGCGATCGTCGCGAGCAGCGCGAGGCCGGAAGGAAGCCTGGTCTTGGGCGGCGCGGGTGGCGGCAGGTAGCCGGCAACCGGGTAGGCCGAGGCCGAGACGACTTCGGTCGGTGGCTGCGCCGCTGTGCGGCCGTCCATGAACGGGAGACGTGGTTCGCCGCGCCGCTCACCGCATTCGATGCAGTAGCGCTGGTCTGCGGCGACTCTGGAATGGCACTTGGGACAGGTGTCGCCATTGCTGCCGACGACCGCCGGGGCCGAGGGGAGCGGGTTGGAATCCGCCGATGGAACCGTTGGCATCTGGCGGGTCACGTCCGTGTCTTGCGTGCCCGTGGTGGGTTGCATGGGGCGAGTATCAGCCAGAGCGCGAACGATCGTGTGAACGTGATGTGACCGATTGGATACAACCCCAACTGTCACCACCCCTTCCCAAGTTGTTCACACGCGAATCAGGTCGCGGTGCCAGCATCGCGCCACGTGTACGAGTGCCGTGAATGCAACGAGCGCCTGGCGCCCGACCAGCGGTACTGCGTCGCCTGCGGCGCGCGCCGCGGCGGCCTGCCCGAGCGCATGCTCAAACTGATCGCAGCGCTCGACGTGCCCGCGCCGCCTGCGGTTGCTGGCGTTCCTCCGCAGCTCTTCGCGCCGCCGACCACAGTTGCAGACGCCGGACTCGTCGCTTCGCTCGACCACTGGGTCGAGAACTTCGAATATCTCTCGCCACGAACGGCCGCAGTCTCGGTCATGGCGATCCTTGCTTTCGGCGTGCTCATGGACTCGGTGATCGGGCCGGGCTCCGGGTTCTCCCCGATCTACGTGGTGCCCTCGGCCCAGCAGGCCGCGGTGCAGAGATCAGAGGAACCCGTCGCGGCCGCAGCCGCCGAAGAGGCGGTCGCCCAGGAAGTGGCTGAAGCGCCGGCGGGCGCTGGGGAGGAAGTCACCGCACCGACCGGCGCGGCGAAGCCGATCAACCACGTTTGGCTGATCGTGCTCTCAAACCAGGGTTACGCCAAGACCTTCGGCGATCCGACATCTCAGTCCTATTTGGTGAGCGACCTCGCGGGGAAGGGCGCGGTCGTGCAGAACTACTACGCAGTCGCGCAGGGTGAGCTCGCCAACCGAGTGGCGCTCGTCTCTGGCCAGGGGCCGACCCACCAGCTGATGAAGAACTGCCCGAACTACACGGACCTGTTGCCGGGAACGATCGACGCAACGACCAGCCAGGTGCAGGGCGATGGCTGCGTGTTCCCCGACACCGTGCGCACGATCGGCGAAGCCGTGGCTGCCACCGGAAAGTCCTGGGCCGCATACGTCGAGGACATCGACAATGGCACCAACGGCCGTACGACAAACTGCCGCCAGCCTGCGCCCGGCGCGCCTGACCCCGATTACCAGACCGACGCAGGCAACGCCTACGCGAGCTGGAGCAATCCATTCATGTACTTCAAGGGGATCGCGGCGAACCAGGCATGCCAGTTCCAGATCGGCAGCATGAAGACCTTCGACGCCGACGTCACTGCCGGCCGTTCGCCAGCCTTCTCGATGATCATTCCCAATCGTTGCCACGACGGCAGCGACACGCCGTGCGCGCCCGGCGCACCAGCCGGACTTGCTGGATCAGACGATTTCCTGCGCACCGTCGTCCCGAAGATCATGAGCTCGAAGGAGTACCTCGATGGCGGCGTGATTGCGATCACGTTTGACCAGTCGCCGCAGGGGCTCCCGGACTCGGACACCTCGAGCTGCTGCAACCAACCGACGTATCCAAACCTTGCGCTGCCACAGGCGGCCGCGCCTTCTCCGACCGGCGCCACCGGCCCGTCCGGCACTGACGGCCCAACGGGAGAGACGGGCGAGACGGGACCGACCGGCGCGACCGGCCCCAACGGTCCCAGCGGCCCGACTGGTCAGCTGATGGCTGCCGCAGCCGAGCCCGGCACCCCGCCAGGAGGCGGCAAGGTGGGTCTGCTCCTGCTCTCGCCCTACATCAAGGCCGGCAACGTGGACGTGACCGAGGATTACAACCACTTCTCGCTCCTGCTCTCGATCGAGAACTGGTTCGCGACCGAGAAGCTCGGCTACACGTCGCAGATCGGAATGGGCGCGCTGCCCGACTCGGTCTTCAACCAGACCGCCGGCGCGGCGGGCTAGTCCTGCGCGCCCGGCTCGGGCCAGAAGCGATACCCGATGCCGAAATGCGTGTGGATGTAAGTCAGCTCGGGAGCAAGCGCGCGAAGCTTTTCGCGAACGCGGCGAACGTAGACGTCTGCTGCGCGGTCGCGGTAGGGCATGTGGCCGCCCCAGACTTCGGCGTAGATCGTGTCGCGAGTGACCACACGGTCCGGGTGCTCGACGAGCACCATCAGGACGTCGAGCTCGCGGCCGGTCAGCTGGATGCGGCCGGTCTCGGTCAGTACCTCGCGGGAATCGGGACGGATTTCGAGCCCAGCGAGAGTGATCGTGCGCTCGGGCGCGCCCAGCGGCGAAGCGACTTCGCTACCAGCGGCGGTGAACAGATACGGACGGCCAATCTCCACGCGCCTAGCTTGGCCTGCACGGCGGCTTCAGTCGTAAACAACTAGTGAACGTTTGGAGACAGCTACGCGGACGGGTTCTCGATCAGCATCGCGAGCCCTTGCCCGACGCCGACGCACAAGGTTGCGACTCCGCGCTTTGCGCCGCGGCGTTGCATTTCGCGAGCAAGGGTTCCTACGATGCGCGCGCCCGTGCATCCCAACGGATGACCGAGCGCGATCCCTCCACCATTCACGTTGAGCACTGAATGATCGATCCCGATCGCCCGCGCGCTGGCGATTGCCTGGGACGCAAAGGCTTCGTTGATCTCCCACAGGTCGATGTCGTCGGCGGTCAGGCCGGTGCGCTCGAGCAGCTTCTTCGTCGCGTCGATCGGTCCGACGCCCATGATCGCTGGGTCCACGCCGGCGGCTGCGCTAGCGACGATGCGCGCGAGCGGTTCCTTGCCGAGCGATTCTCCACGCGCAGCATTTCCGAGCACGAGGCAGGCCGCGCCATCGTTGACCTGCGAAGAGTTTCCGGCCGTAACCGTTCCGCCTTCGCGAAATGCGGGGCGGAGCTTAGAAAGCTTCTCGACCGTCGTGTCCGCGCGAATGCCTTCGTCGCGTCCGAACAGCACCGCCTCGTGCTTGCGCGTCAGCGGCGGCGCCTCGATCGCGACGACCTCGTCGGAGAACACTCCGGCATCCCAAGCCGCAGCGGCGCGTTGATGGGAAGCCGCCGCAAACTCGTCCTGATCCTCGCGACTGATGTTGTGAAGCTCGGCAACGTTCTCGCCGGTTTCGCCCATCGCCTCAGTTGAATGCGGGAAGTTCGGATTGACGAAGCGCCAACCGATCGTCGTGTCGTAGACCTTGGCCGGCTCGCGCGAGAACGCCTGCGTGGTCTTGCCGTACACAAACGGCGCGCGTGTCATCGATTCAACGCCGCCTGCCAGGTAGAGCTCGCCTTCGCCGAGCGCCAGCGCGCGGGCGGCGTCGCCGACTGCCTCGAGGCCACTCGCGCAGAGCCGGTTCACGGTCGCGCCCGGGACGGTCACCGGCAGCCCCGCCAGCAGCACGGCCATTCGCGCGACATCGCGGTTGTCTTCACCGGCCTGGTTCGAGGAACCGAAATAAACGTCCTCGATCTCATCGGCCGGTACACCGGCGCGATCGACGACGGCCTTGATCACGTGCGCCGCAAGATCGTCGGTGCGAACCGTCGAAAGCGCCCCGCCGAACTTCCCGATCGGGGTTCGCAGGTAGTCGAGGATGTAGACGTCTCCGTAGTCAACAGGCATGCGCAGGAGGCTAGCTTCCACGGCATATGGCACGTGTATTGATTGTTGATCGGGGTCCGCGCATCGAAGCGGCCGAAGCTGCGCTCACCGAAGCCGGCTACGCCGTGCGCAGCGTCGCGCCGGGGCTGGCCGGCGACATCGTCGATCAGCTCGAGAACGTCACGATCGTCGCATACCTGATGGGCGACGCTGAAGACGACGCGGCAAACGACGAGATGCTCGAGACCGTTCTGCTGAAGGTGGTTGACACCGGCGTGCGCGGCTTTGTCTACGAGCGATCCGGGCCCGAACCGAACGCCCATGTGACCCACGCTCAGGAGACCTGGCATCTGTCGGTGGCAGAACTCGACCCAAGTGCAGACTTCGCGAGCGCGATCACAACTGCCGCAAACGATTCGATCGGCATCTAGGTTCTGAGCTGATGCTTTGCCCAAACTGCATGTCGCCATACGTGAAGGCCTACGTGCCTGAACTCGCCGAAGGCGAAGAGGCTGCGCCGTCAATCGAACCGCTCTACGAATGCACCGAGTGCGAGTACGTCGGCGAAGTCACCGAGTTCGTGCCCGAGCTCTCGCGTTAGACCGTCGCCGGCTCCACGCAGCTGTCTACGCGATCGAGCAGCTGACCAAGGATGTAGCCAGTCACGCCCCAGATCAATCCGCCCTCGGTCTCAAAGGCCTCGGTGGTGAAGGCCATGCCCGCGCGCCGCAGCTCGCGCGTCTCGCGCAGCGCCACAAGTTCACTCAACCCGACCTCGAAGATCGTGTCGACTTCATTTGGATTGGGGACGAGCTCGACATCCGAATCGACGATCCCGGCGATCGGGTAGACAGCGAAGTCGCTGACGAACGTGGCCATCGGCTCGAGTGCGCCGATCACCTCGACTGATTCCGGCGGGATCGCAATCTCCTCGTGCGCCTCGCGCAGCGCGGTCGCGACGTGGTCCTCGTCTTCCGGGTCGGAAGCGCCGCCCGGAAATGAGATCTGACCGGCGTGCGACTTCATGTCGTCGCGCCGCTTCGTGAAGACAAGATTCAGCGATCCGTCGTCCTGGGGGCGAAAGCCCATCAGCACAGCTGCCTCACGGCCCTGCGCAAACATTTCGATTGCATCGCTCGCCGGTAAGAGCTTGGACGCGATGCAGCTAATCAATGCACACAGCGATCACTGAATCGTGATCGACTCGTTGAAGATGACTTCGCCTTCGAGCACGCGGTGGACGGGGCACTTGGTCGCGATCTCGCTGATCCGACGAATCTGTTCGTCGTCGAGCCCGGGCGGAACGCAGAGCTTCACGTTGAAGGTGGTTGGCGCGCCGCGCTTTGCCGACTCGTACTCGACCTTCACCTTGACGTCGCCTACTTCCCAGCCCTTGTGGGCGGCGTACATCTCGATCGTCGTCGCTGTGCACGAGGCGAGACTCGCGGCGAGCAATTGTTGAGGCGAGGGGCCGGCGTTGTCGCCGCCCAGATCGATCGGCTCGTCAGTGACCAGACGATGATCGCCGACCACGACAAGGTGCTCGAAGTGACCAGTGCGCTTGGCCAGTGCAGACTTTGTTTTTGCCTTGACTTCCGTTGCCAATTTGGAGCTCCATATCGGGAGGGGGTACCGACCCTTCTAACAATAGGACGGAAGCTGCGATCGTGCGTGAACGAATGCCTAGCCGCGACCTTCGAAGACCGTGGGAGACTCTTCATCCGTGAAGCGAGCGAGAGCGAAAAGCAGGTCCGAACATCGATTCACGTACGCCAGAACGGTGGTGTCGGGCAACGGGTCGATCTCGGCCAGTGCAACGATTGACCGCTCGGCGCGGCGAACCACGGTGCGAGCCACGTCGAGCTGCGCAGAAAGAACCGTACCGCCGGGGATGATGAACTTGGGCGGAAGGTCGAGCTGGTCCTTGTAATGATCGATCCGCACCTCCAGTGCGTCGACCATTGTCTGCTCGATCAGAGTGACGCCTGCCTTGAGCTTGCCGAAGCTCTCGTCTGCGGTCGCAAGCTGCGCGCAGCCGATGAAGAGGCAGCGCTGCATCTCCAGAAGGTCTGCAGCGACCTCGGCGTGAGAATCCTTGGCCATGGCGCGGGCAACCGCGATCGTTGAGATCGCTTCGTCCACGTCGCCGTAGGCGCTGGTGCGAGGATCGGACTTCTTGACGCGACCGCCGTACCAGAGGCCGGTGGTGCCGTCGTCGCCTTTGCGCGTGTAGATCTTCACTTCGGGCATCGTGGATCGATCCTACCGGGGCGAGCTGCGGCATCAGATGTAACATCAAATGATGTCCAAAAACATCGCACTCGACCCGGTCTTCGCCGACGTTCTGGCCGGTCGCAGCAACGGGAACGCGAACGGCGAGCAGACGACTGCCGAGGCGATCATCAGCTCGGCAGAGAAGCTATTTGTCGAACAGGGCTACCACGCAACTCGCGTCAGCGAGGTCGCGCGGCTCGCGGATGTCTCGATCGGATCGATCTACGTCCACTACGAGAACAAAGAGGGCCTATACGGCGCGCTGATCGAACGAGCCCTCGATATTCAGGCTCAGTACGTGGACGCGGTGCTCGACAGCGAGGTGATCCCAGACATCGAGAAGGTGATTGCCCTCGGCGAGGCCTACCTGCAGTTCTTCCGCGAGCACCCCGACCACTTCCGCATGCTGATGCTGCCGTCTGAGTCGATCCCCGAGGAAGCCGCGAGATCGCCGTTTGCCCGTCACGTCGCGGTTCGCGGGGCGGCGCAGCGAGCCAAGCTGGCACAGGCGATCGAGAATTGCGTCGCGGCAGGAGTGATGCGCGACGACGTTGACCCCGCGAGCGCCGCAAACTTCTGGTGGGCGGCATGGAACGGTGTGATCGGACTGACTATGCGCAGCGACGACCTTGCGATCGATGAGCGCGAGATGGAACGCGTCGTGGTCGCCGGCCGACTGATGATCGCCGAGGGCCTCGCCAGCGCGACGTACCGCGAGGCTGATGGCACGCTCGCCGAGCCCCTGCGCACAAGGCTTGAGACGTTGCAGGATGCCCCGGTGCCGGTGGCGCCTGCTGAGTCGTGAAGTTCGCACGGCTCGTTGAGGCGGCGACCGTTGATGCGGCGGTCGAGGCAGTTCAGGAGTCCGAGCGGATTGGGTTTGAGCGCGTCTGGTTGATCGAGCGCGAAGGTCTGGCCGACCCGCGACTTGTCGCCAGTGCGTCGCGGCTCGACGAACTGAAGCTCGTGCTCCAGCTCGATCCCGAGGCGGACTCGGTTGTTCCGCCCGGGCTTCCGGTTGAGCTCGCGGTCTCCGGCGGATCTGGTTGGACTGGCGCGCTGGGGGCGCTGCTCAGCGATTCGCCGTACGAACCTGACCCGGCCGTATGGGTGGTCGCAGGTGATGTCGGAACGATTGCGGCAGCCGGAAGAGCCGGAGTGGGGGCCGCGTTCGAAGCGCTCGAGTCGGCGGACGACGCAGCAGATTGGACGGCCGAGTACGAAGGCGAGCTGCAGTCCGAATCGGCGCAGGCCACCGCCAGCGCCGTCAACGCGCAGACCGCTGTGTTTCTTGACGCTGGAGACGACGCCGACGCGCTTGTCGGCTTGGTCGAGCGATACCGCGAAGCCGGGGTGGACCAGGTAATCCTTTGTGGCGAGTCCGCGGGCCAGATCGACTTCATTGAGAAAGTCTTGGCAGAGTTTGATGACGACGAAGTCCGATCCGCCGCCCAGGCAAGAGCAGAGCGTCTGGCACCGGCAATCGCCGCCGCCACGAATCGATCGACGACCGCAGCAACCGAGGAGCCCGCACCAGTGCCGCCAGAAAAGAAGAAGAAGCGCCCCTCCAAGTTCGCCAAACGCGCGCAGGCCTTTCAGGAAGGGGCGGTGCGGAAGATGAGCGACAAGCAGCTCGAGATGTTGGTCGGAAACCGCGTGGGGGTCCGCGGGCTGTTCAACGCGATGGCCAAGATGTACCAACCCAAGAAGGCCGGAGACTTCCAGGGCCCGATCGAGTTCACGCTCGAGACACGGCGTGGCCCGGAGGTCTGGACGGTCGACTGTTCGCCCTCGGGCGCAAAGGCGCGTCGCGAGCCTTCACCCGACGCGAAACTTCACGTCGAGGCGAAACTCGCAGACTTCCTGCGCGTGGGCGTGGGAGAGATCGGCGCGCCGGCGGCAGTGCTCTCTGGGAAGCTCAATGTGCGGGGCGACTTCGGGCTGGCGCTCAAGTTGGGGCCGATGTTCGGCGGCCCCTCGGCGATCTGAGAAGTTGTCTCAGGCGTCGCGGTTGCGCTTGCTCATGAACCAGGCGAAAGTGCCAGCAGATACGAACATGAATGACGCGTAGACGGCAGCCGGAACCGTCAGCTCAGGTGAGATCGTCGCGGCGACAGCGATCGCAATCGTGCTGTTGTGAACTCCCAGCTTCATGGATATTGCGGTGGCCTGCTTGTCGTCGAGGCGTGCCGCGCGTGCCGATCCGAATCCGATCGCCATGGCCGCAAGGTTCAACGCGATTGCCGCGCCAAGGACTTCGCTGAGGTTGTCGCGCACCGAATCGTTCTCTGCGATCACAGCTCCGGCGACGACGACAATGAAGAGAATGAGTGCGATCTTCTTCGCGCGAGGTTCAAACTCGATCGCCCACGCGGCGCGCTTCGCGCGAACGAACATTCCGATGGCGAGCGGGACGACTGTGATCGCAAAGACCTTCGCCACGACCGGCAGCATCGAGAAGTCGTCGCTGAGTTCGGTGGCGCCAAAGTGATCTATCGCCAGGCCGAGGTAGAGCGGAACGGTGATAAGCGCGCAGATGCTGCTTACTGCCGTCATCGTGACCGAGAGGGCGGTGTCACCACGCGCGAGGTGAGTCAACAAGTTCGCCGTCGTGCCGCCCGGTGACGCGCCGAGTAGAACGAGGCCCACTGCCATCACAGCCGAGAGTGCAAACAGCTCGGCCGCTGCGAATGCGAGAAAGGGCGAGATGATCGCGAGGTTGACCATGCCGATCACGACGCCGCGCGGCATCTTGAAGATCCGGCGGAAGTCATCTGGGACCAGCGAGAGCCCGAGCGCGGCCATGATCAGCGCGAGTGCGACCGGTAGGGCGACGGATGTAAGTAGTGAGTCGTCCATCCTGCGGGTATCGGCGCGCCTCTGCCTGAACGCGAGTCGAAACTAGGATGCCGCGCGATGCCGACGACACCGATAGTTCTCTACAGGGCTGAGTACTCAACCAATGCCGAGCGCGTCGCGCTGGCGTGCGCCTACAAAGGCATCGAAGTCGAATCGCGCTGGATCGAATACTCAGACCGGTCCGAGGTGGAGCGAGTGAGTGGGCAGGGGTTGGTACCGGTGATCGTTGACGGTGATCGGGTCGTGACTGACTCGAGCGCGATCCTCAAATACCTCGAATCGATCGAGCCGACACCCGCGCTCTATCCCGCCGACCGAGCGCGCGCTGCGGAAATCGACATCTTCATTGACTGGTTCAACCGGGTCTGGAAGGTTGCGCCGAACGCGATCGAGGCTGAGCTTGCAAAGGTCGAACCAGACGAAGGCCGGATCGCCGCGCTGGCAGACGAGATGAGCGCTGCGCTCAGAATGTTTGAAGAACTGCTTGCCGGGCGGGACTACCTCTTCGGCGAGCAGTTGACTGCGGCTGATCTGATCGCGTTCCCGTTCCTGAAGTACGCGGCCCGCCGCGACCCCGCCGACGACGAGGCATTCCATGTCGTGCTGGACGAATACCAGCAGCTTGGGCGAGGTCTTGAACGATTGGGCGACTGGATCGACCTGATTGACGCACTTCCGCGCGCTTGATCGTTGAAGTACCCCGGGCAGGATTCGAACCTGCGTAAACGGGATTAGAAGGCCCGCGCCTAATCCTCTCGGCCACCGGGGCAGGTGTTGGAATGAGCTTATTGGCAGCGCGGGAGGGCCAGAATGGGCGCACTACTAGAATCCAGCGCTGTGCGGACGTTCGCACGCGTGGTGGGCGTAGCTCAGCAGGTAGAGCTCCGCGTTGTGGTCGCGGCGGTCGCCGGTTCGAATCCGGTCGCTCACCCCTTACGAATCCTTGGCACAGACGCCCGCTCCAGCTCCGCACGGTGCCCAATTGCGGCGGTCGCCGGTTCGAATCCGGTCGCTCACCCCTTACCTTGCCGGAGTTACTTCTTCTTTGGCTTCGGTGCGCTGATCGTGAAAGTCGCGCGGTTCGCGGTCAGGTTCGCGTTGTTTGTCGTGCCGAAGACCAGGCTGGACTGAATTTTGAATTTCTTATTCACGCCGAGGACGTTCTGGAAGGTCGAGTAAGTGCGCACACCGATCTTCTTCGTGGTGCCGGGAGCAACACTGAAGACATATCGCGCTGCCTGCAGATAGGCGGGCTTGGACTCGGCTGCAGTCCAGGTCGGGCGCTTGGTGAAGTCCTTCGCGTTCACCTTCTTGGTTGTCTGGAAGAGGAGCCGGCCCGAGCAATCGGAGATCGCTTCGGCTGGGCAGGAGAGCGTGATCCTGAATGTCCCCTTGCGCGAGAT
The DNA here is from genome assembly GCA_016185345.1 of Solirubrobacterales bacterium. Classification (GTDB taxonomy): domain Bacteria; phylum Actinomycetota; class Thermoleophilia; order Solirubrobacterales; family JACPNS01; genus JACPNS01. Next base: position 211,464 of record JACPNS010000021.1, read on the forward strand.
CGTCGCGCTCTGCGAGCGGATCTTCAGCGGGAGGAATCCACGCGCAACGTTGAACTGCGCGGAAGTCTGGCTCGCGGCACCGGTCTTGTCGGTGACCGTCAGCTGAACCGAGTGCGGGCCGTCGAGAATGAACATCTTTTGCGTGGTCAGTCCACTGACTCCGGGCGCGCCGTCAAACTTCCAGTCGTAGGTCATCGCGTCGCCTTCGGCGTCGGTCGCTCCTGCTGCTGAGAAGAGCGTGTTTGAGGTCGTCGAAGGCACCGCTGTGACGATCTGGATCCTCGGCGCCGGTGCTGTGTTCTGAACTTCGTAGGCACCAATGTCACGGATCAGGCCCGCGCCGCGGCTGATCACTCGTGGCTTGTCGCTCGCGTCGCTCGCGCTGTCGTCGGCAGTCAGGCCAGCAAGGTCACCGGCATCGACGAGTACCGAGCCGAGCTTCAGGCTGTAGTCGTTGGACGCCGGGTCGATGAATCCGAGGTCGGCGGCGGTCTGCTGACTGGAGGCCGCGACGTTTGTGGCTCCAAGTACGCCGCTGGTGAAGCGCGAGTAAGCAAGGCCGACTGTCGCACTGCCACCAGTGATGCTGGTTGTGTTCGCCGAGGTCTCGTAACCGGAGATCACAGAGCTGTTCACGTCGACGGATTGCACCGTCCCGGCGGCCGTTGATGTGGTCGCAACGCCGGTGGTTCCGGCACCGCCGCCAATCAGCGTGCAGTTGTTCACGTTGACGTCATTCGCCTCGCCCGTCGTGGAACTCGCGCTGACTCCCTTCCCTCCAGAATTCTCGGCTTCAACTGTTGAAGGCATGATCACGCTGCTCGAAACTGTGCCGCTCGATGAAGTTGCGACGACCCCGTTCGCGGATTGACTACGAAGCCGACGGAGCTTGAAGTTCAGCGCGCCGTCGAGCACGACGGCGTTCGAGGCATGCGTGACGGTTACATCGTCGATCGTTGCGCTGGTGGATCCGTCTACGAAGACGCCGGTTGACCCGCTGGCGCCGAGGCTGATCGTCGTGTCATCGACGCTAGGAGAGGATTCACTCACGTGGATGCCAATGCTTGAGTCTGCGTTCGGCCCCCGAACCGACACGTTCGAAATGTCCGGGGTGTTGATCGCTGCCCGGATACCGGTCAGGCCGGTTGACGTGGGCAGTTCGATTTCCAAGTTCTCGATGCTGTCTGCGTAGAAGGTGGTCAGCACGCTTGTCTCGGCCGGATAAGAAGCAGCGGCGTCGATCGTGATCGTCGGTCGGCCTGGGCCCACTCCGATCAGTCTGACCCGTTTGCTCGAAGGAAAGAGCACTCCGTTCGGGCTGGAGTACGTCCCGGGCGTAACGTAGATGTTGGTCAATTCGGAGTTGCTGGCAAGCGGTACGGCTTCGGCAAGCGTCGCCGGAGCGGGCCAGTCGTCCGGGCAAACGTTCGTCGAGTCAGCTCCGACGCAGATGTACTGGACCGCAGAAGCGGATGATGCGCCGAAGATCGCGAGAAGCAGGGCGGCCGCGCACAGAAATATCGCGAGTCTCCATCCGTGGACCCGGACTGTGCGTCCGAGCGGCCGTTGAGTCCCCATTGCTTGATTCGTCCCCCATTGGTTCGTACGTGTGAGCGTCCGTGCTCGTACCCAACATATGGGAGGAACACCCGCTCGTCAAGGCGGTCCCGGTCGACCATGTGGCTGACAGATCGGCCAGAAAGCGGACTACTGTCCACATGGCAATGCCCAATTCTGTGAATACAGAGTCTTCAAAAAATCCCGAGAACCTGATCCCGTTGGCCGTGCTGGGTGGGGACCCGTGCGAGCGCGCCGACGCAAAGCGAAACCGCGCAAAGATTCTCGCGGCCGCCGAGGGTCTCTTCGCGCAGCACGGCGCCGAGGCCGTTTCGATGGACGCAGTGGCCGACGCCGCCGGAGTGGGGAAGGGCACGCTCTATCGCCGCTTCGGCGATCGTTCGGGACTTGCCCGCGCGATCCTCGACGAGCGCGACCGTGAGTTTCAGGAGAAGCTGATTCGCGGGGAGCCGCCGCTTGGTCCCGGCGCAGATCCTGTCGAGCGACTTGCCGCGTTCGGCGAGGGCGTGATCGACCTGATCGCCAGCTACGGCGACCTGATCATGGCTGCGCAGATCGGCAAGGCCGGGGCGCGGTTTGCAGGACCCGTCTACGCGACGTACCGCATGCACGTGCATCGCCTTCTGCGCGACATCGATCCGCGGGTCGACGCCGACTACTTCGCGGACATCTTGCTCGCTGCGCTGAACGCCGAGATGTACGGCTTCTGGCAGTCGGACGTCGGGCTCGACAAGCAGCGGATCTCAGATGGATACCGCCAGCTCGTCACGAGCATCGCGGCGAGCTCGAATTAGTTCTCGCTTGAGCCCTCGCCGGCCGCGTACTGCACGATCGAGCGATCGATCAGCCATTCGACGGGGGCCTTGTCGTCGGTGTACACGGTTCCATCGGTAGGCGCGGCCGTAAGCCGGGCCGCTTCGCGCGCTCCGGTTGGGGCGAGTGAGGGAATGTCTTCGGTTCCGCGGATCACGTTGCCTGGTTCGATCGGCGAGTCCGAGGCGATGAGCATCGAGTTTGTGGGCCGCGTGCGGTCAATCGACACGTAGCGAAACTCCTTGGCCATCGTTGCGGCAAGGACGCGCTCGAGCAAGTCGCTCCCCTCAGGGTGGGCGGCGTTCACGATGAGTGAGCCGTTCGGTCGCAGACGATCGTTGGCGATTGAAAAGAACTCGCGAGTCGTCAGATAGAACGGGATGTAAGGCTGGCGGTAGGCGTCCACGACCAGAGCGTCATATCGCGTCTTTGTGCTGCGCAGATACGGCCGGGCGTCGGCCTTGAAGGCGGTGAAGTTCTTGTCCCTCAGCCCGAAATACTTTCGACCGACGTCGGCGAGTTCGCCGTCTATGTCGACGCCGTCAACCTTTGTCTCCGGAAAGTAGTAGGCGTAGGCGCGAGCAGTGGTGCCGGCGGCGTTGCCGAGGATCGCGAGGCGCTCGGGCGGCTTGCCGGTGGTTGCCAGCGGGAGCACGAGCGCGGTATCCCAGACATCATCCGTTAGCACCGTGCCCGGTTGATAGAACGAGTGGCGCGACTGGCCCTCATTGAGCTCGAGGGTCCGGCTGCCCCCGGGGCCTTCAATCACGCGCAGATATTGCGTTGCCGACTCGTCCTCGTAGATCACTTTCCCGACTGCACTGTCGGGCTTGATCGCCGCCTGCGGGAGGATGATCAGCGCGGCGATCACGAACGGGACCGGTGACCAGCGAAGCCGATGCGAGACGCCGACGATTCCCACAAGAGCGAGCAGCAGCGCGAAGAGCAAGAAGGTCCGTCTCGTGCCAAGTCCCGGAACAAACACGAGCGCGCACAGCAGTGTCCCGGTCAGGCTGCCAACGGTTCCGACCGCGTAGAGCCGGCCGGCGAGCGTGCCCGCCGCGAGCTTGTCGACCTTCTCGATGCCGATCCGGAGCGCCCACGGGGAGACGGTGCCGAGCACGAGTACGGGAACAGCGAGGAGAACAAGGGTTGCGAGCAATGAGCCGATGAATGCGCCGGCTGAAATGCTGTCAAGTGCATCCACGCCAGCGTTCAGCAGCGGCCGGGCGACGAACGGAAGCAGGGCAGTAAGCACCGCGCCGACCATCACTGCGGTGCAGAGATCTGCCATGTACGGACGACGGTCGCCGATCTTCCCGCCAATCCAGTAGCCGATTGAGAGCGCCACGAGCACCACGCCAATCGTGTTCGCCCAGACGACCTCAGACGCGCCGAAATATGGGGCGAGCAGGCGAACTGCGGCGATCTCGATTCCGAGAGCAGCCGCGCCGACGACGAACACAAGCATGGGGAGTGGGGGGCGCATGGGTGAGCGAGCGTAGTCGGACGCGGAGAATTGTTGTCCCGCTGCTCAATCTTTCCGCAACATAAACGGACCGCAGTCCGCTACTATTCCAAGAAACGGACTGAAGTCCGATTGGAATTCAGGGGTTTCCCCCAAACGAGCAGCAGGAGATGATTGAGATGAGCACCGAGACAGCAACACTTCAAGGCGTATGGAACGACGACAAGGTCCACACGTCAGTGACTTACGAGATCGAGCACAACGGCGTCGCGCCAGCACGGGGAACATTCCCGGGCGTAGAGGCTTCGCTTGAGTACGGCGACGACGGAGTCAAGATCAAGGGCACCGTTGATTTGACCAGTGTCGACCTGAAGGACGAGCAGCAGAAGGGTCACGTGCTGAGCCCTGACTTCTTCGACGCCGAGCGCTACCCGACCGCGATCTACGAGTCCACAAACGTCGAGATCGACGGCTCCAATGTCACCGCATACGGCGAGCTCACCCTCAAGGGCGAGACCAAGCCGCTCACGGTCACCGGCGTGATCGGAGCACCGACCGACAACCTCGCCGGGGGCGAATCGATCCCGGTTCGCCTCAAGGGATCACTGAACCGCCACGACTACGGAGTCAGCTGGAACGCCGACCTTCCGAACGGCAACACGGTTCTTGGTGACCAGGTCAACGTCGAGGTTGTTCTCGAGTTCGTAAAGGCATAAGGCCATGAGAATCCTCGGAATCACTGGAAGCTTGCGGAAGGACTCGCACAACTCCCTCCTGCTGAGGTCCGCGTCACGGGTAATCCCCGCTGACGCGGAGCTCGTGGAGCTCGATGTCGAGGTTCTGCGCAATCTTCCCCACTACGACGAAGATCTGGATACTCCGGATCAGGACAACGCGTGGGTAATAAAACTGCGGGACGAAGTCAAGGCGGCAGACGCTCTGTTCTTCGTCACGCCGGAGTACAACGGCGGACTTCCTTCGTCGATCAAGAACGCAGTTGACTGGGTCTCACGCCCCCCGCAGACTGCAGTCATCAAGGGAAAGCCCGCAGCAGCGATCAGCGCCAGCACCGGCCAGTTCGGCGGGGTGTGGGCGCAGGATCACCTGCGAACGGTTCTGTCAATCGCGGGCGCTCGCGTCATCGACGCTGAGTTCGCGGTATCGAAGGCGCACGAGGTTCACGCCGAGCACGGAGACGTCCTCCACCAGGACGTCGAAGGCGAGCTAGCCGAGATCCTCGAGGCACTGGTCGAGGAGGGCCGCATCAACGCTTCCCTCCCCGCCGCTGCCTGAGTTGTTTCTTCGTCCACCAGCGGGCGATGCTGGCCATGCCGAGCGTGGTGGCCAGCGTCTGCCCGACTCGGTCGGTGAGGAAGAATGCACGGACGCGGCTGCGCGCCGACGGCTTGTATTGGCGAGTGCTCATTTGAGGCACGAACGCTAACGTCTTCGCCATGACCCCAGTAACTGTTTCCACCTCAGAACTTCCCGAAGCGACGGCAAAACTCGAGATCGAAGTCTCGCCCGACGCTGTTGAAAGTGCCCTCGAGCACGCCGCCGAGCACATGGCCGGCGAGATCAAGATTCCCGGTTTTCGTCAGGGCAAAGTGCCGCCAGAGCTCGCGCGCCAGAAGATCGGCGACGCAGCCATCTTCGAACACGCCTTTGACGAGTCCGTCGGTGGTTGGTACGGCGAAGCGCTCGACCAGGCCGACATCGCCCCGATTGGGTCGCCGTCACTGGACGGCGTCCCGTCGTGGACCAAGGGCGAGGCCTTGAAGTTTGAGCTGACCGTTCCGGTGCGTCCGGTTGCCGAAGTGGGCGACTACGAGGGCATCGAGGTTGGCAAGAAGGACGCCGAGCCCGATCTTTCTGTAATCGACGGCGAGCTCGCCACGATGCAGGACCGTTTCAGCAAGCTCGAAGACGTTGACCGCCCAGCACAGGGCGGCGACTTCGTTGACATCAACTTCCTCGGCAAGCTCGGCGACGAGCCCTTCGAGGGCGGCGCTGGCAATGACTACGTGCTTGAGCTCGGCTCCGGCCAGTTCATTCCGGGCTTTGAAGAGCAGCTGACTGGCGCGAAGGCTGGCGAGGACACCATTGTCAACGTGACCTTCCCCGACGAGTACGGCGCTGAGCACCTGGCCGGCAAAGAGGCCAACTTTGACGTGCACATCAACTCGGTCAAGGAGAAGTCGCTGCCGGAGCTGAACGACGAGTTCGCCTCTGAGAACCTTGGCTTCGACACGCTTCAGGAAGCAAAAGACGACATCGCCGCTCGCGTGGCGGAGGCCGCAGAGAAGGAAGTCGAACAGGAGTACCGCTGGGCAGTGGTCGACGCCGTCGCCAAGCAGGCGAAGATCGAGATCCCGCACGGCCACATCCACTCACGCGCGCATGAGCTCTGGCACGAACTTGCCAACTCGCTCTACCGCCGCGGCATCGACCCGAACGCATACCTCCAGGCCATGGGCCAGAGCGAGCACGACTTCATCGACAGCGCCGAGGGCGACGCCGAGCAGACGATCCGCCGGGAGGCAACGATCGCTGCACTGATCGAGAAGCAGGGCATCGAGATCTCCGAGGACGAGATGGTCGACGCGATTGCCGAAGACATGGGTGAGGGCCGCGACAGCGCCGAAGAGCAGTTTGCCGCGATCAAGGAAGCCGGCGGGATCAAGCAGCTTGAGAATGAGCTGAAGGCTCGCAAGGTGATTGACGAGCTGGTCTCAAAGGCCACGCCGATTCCCTGGGAGCAGGCTGAAGCTCGTGAGGCGATTTGGACGCCGGAGAAGGAAGAGGCTGAGGGCGGCGAGAAGCCGGCTGAAGGGCTCTGGACTCCGGGCTCTTAGCCCGTCGCGTTAAGAGTTCGCATTTTCCGACCGTGACCTCAGACCTGGGCTGAGGTCACGGTCGCTATTTCCGTACTTCGCAACTCTGATTACGGCCAGCGTGATTGATCCGGCGTAGCCAGGCTTTGTCGCACGCCGTTTGATCGGCACAATCCCGCGGCTGCCGATCTCTGAATAGATGTTGTCGCTCGCATTGAAGATCCGACCGCCGCTGCGACCGGTGTACGGAGCCTTGGAGTAGATCTTCTTGGCGACGTCGGTTTGAAGAAGACCTGGCCGGTGTGAAGATCGCGTCCGTCCACGTGCACCTTCAAGTGGATGTGCGGCGCGCGGCCGGGGTACCAACCGGGTAAGACCGTGATGAATTTGGCGACGTCCTTGGCGTTGGCGATCTGGTGGCCGCGCAGGTAGCTCGTCTTTTTCGCGGCGCCGTCAAAGGCCGAGTACTCGCCCTCGGGGTCCGCGTGCCAGATCTCGACGTCGGCTATCGGGATCGGCTTGCACGTCGTCGCATCAACGACGTGAAAGGAATTGATCAGCGGCATTCCTTTGACCCCTTCGGCGAAGTTCTGCCGCGTCGGCTCGTTCGCGACGTAGAACGGGCCCTCGGTCAGCTCCTTGGTCGGGGTGCACTGCGTCGCCGGGGCCAATGCAAAGTGACTGCGCCGGCGGCGATGACTTCGCGGCGGCCAAACGTCTTCCTGTGATCGTCCATGTCTCACATCATTCACCGTGAGGCTTGGAATTTGCTGGGTTGTTGCTGGGGCTCAGGCAGGCAGCGCCGCGCGGACGATCGCCGAAGCGGCCTGCTCGTGAACGCGGTGAGTCTCTTCCAGCTCGATGTCAGTGAATCCGGCACCCGCAAGCAGATCGCGGAACTCTCTGTCGGTCAGAGCGCCGGCGATGCATCCCGTCCACTCCTGCATGTCTGCGCGCGTGGCCTCATCCATGTTGTCGTCAGCAATCACATCGGTCACGGCAAAGCGTCCGCCGGGGCGGAGCACACGCGCTGCTTCACGCAACACCTGCGGCTTGTCTCCGGAGAGGTTGATCACGCAGTTGCTGATGATCACGTCCACGGAGTCATCGGCGAGCGGGATCTCTTCGATCGTTCCCTTGATGAACTCGACGTTCGTGACCCCAGCTTCGGCCTGATTGGCGCGCGCGAGGTCGAGCATTTCGTCGGTCATGTCGAGGCCATAGGCCTTGCCGGTCGGGCCGACACGCTTGGCCGAGAGCAGTACGTCGATTCCGCCACCGCTGCCGAGGTCGAGAACCGTCTCGCCTTCGTTCAGCGCGGCGACCGCTGTGGGGTTGCCGCATCCGAGTGATGCCAGCACTGCGTTGTCGGGGAGCGCGCGATGGTCGTCGCCATAAAGCGCTTGGCCGAACACTGCTCGCTGATCTTCAGTGATCACCGGCGTGTCGGGACCGCAGCAGGACGCGCCGACGCCAGTTGCGTCTGGGTCTGTGACGGCTCGCGCGGCAGAGGCGTAACGAGCTTCGACGGACTCACGGATGTCCGCCGTTTCGCTTCCGGCCGAGCATCCACAGCTTCCGGATTCAGAGCCACAGCACTCGGCCTTGTCGGTCGGCTCACAGCAAGTCTCCTGCGCGGCAGGGCTACAGCAATCGTTTACTTCGGTCATCAGTCGTCCTTTCCAAGCCAGCCCGCGAAGTCGTCAAGCGCGCCGGGGATCACGTAGTAGTAGGCCCAGAGGCCCTGGCGCTCCGAGTCAACAAGACCCGCGTCGCGCAGTTTCTTCAAGTGGTGGCTGAGCGTGGGCTGCGAGATCTCAAACAGCGGGACGAGCTCGCAGACGCAGACCTTTCCGGCGTGCTTGCGCAGCACGTCGATCAGCTGCAGGCGGATCGGGTCGCCCAGCGCCTTCGCGACCGTGGCGAGATTGGCGGCGCGCTCGCGGTCCACATCGGGGTAGACGACGGGCACGCAACACGGCTCGCCAGTCGGTCGTTTGGTCTTGGGGGAGATTTCCATATCGATGGACATGGATATAAGGATATCAATTGAATTCACGTTTGTCTATGGATATGATGGCCGCAATATGACGCCAACTCGCGTAGGAATAAACGGCTTCGGCAGAATGGGCAGGCTCGCGCTTCGGGCAGGTTGGGATCGGCCGGATCTCGAATTTGTCCATTTGAATGAGCCGGCTTGTCCGGCAGAAACCTCAGCTCACCTCCTGACATTCGATTCGGTTCATGGTCGCTGGGAACGATCCGTGAGTGGAGAGGGGGAGACACTCTCAATCGGTGAGGCGACCCTTGGATACTCGACCGAGTCGTCCCCAGGAGACGTGGACTGGGAGGCCGCAGGTGTGGATGTCGCTCTCGAGTGCTCGGGCAAGTTCCGCACCATCGACTCGCTGGAGCCCTACTTCGCACGCGGCGCGGACAAGGTGATCGTCGCAGCCCCGGTCAAGGACGCTGAAGCATTGAACGTCGTAGTCGGCGTAAACGAAGACCTGTACGACCCCGAGTTCCATCGTGTCTTGACCGCGGCGTCCTGCACCACGAACTGCCTGGCCCCGGTTGTGAAGGTGATCCACGAGGGCATCGGGATAAGCCACGGCTCGATCACGACCCTCCACGATCTGACCAACACCCAGACGATCGTCGACGCGCCACACAAAGACCTGCGCCGCGCGCGAGCCGCGTCGATGTCGTTGATCCCGACGACAACCGGCTCGGCCACCGCAATCGGGATCATCTTCCCGGAGCTTCAAGGCAAGCTCGATGGGATCGCAGTACGCGTGCCGCTGCTCAACGCTTCGCTCACGGATTGCGTGTTTGAGGTCGCGCGACCGACGACTGTTGAAGAAGTCAACGCGCTGCTCGCCGAAGCGGCGGCGGGCCCGCTCGACGGCATCCTCGGATACGAAGAGCGCCCATTGGTCTCGATCGACTACCGAGATGATCCCCGCTCATCAATCATCGACGCGCCCTCAACGATGATCACCGGTGGAACCCAGGTGAAGATCCTCTCCTGGTACGACAACGAGTGGGGATACGCCAACCGCCTCGTGGACCTTGCAGGCATCGTTGGATCGAGGCTGGTCGCGGCGTGAGTCAGGGCGCAAGCGCCGCGCGGTCGCTCGACCTGCGCAACTACATCCTCGTCACCGGCGCGTACTGGGCGGACACGATCGCCGATGGCGCCACGCGAGTACTGGTTCTCTTCTACTTTTACGAGCGCGGCTACTCGCCGATCGAAGTCGCGCTGCTCTTCGTCTTCTACGAGGTCTTCGGCATCGTCACGAACCTTGTCGGAGGCTGGCTGGCCGCGCGATTTGGTCTGCGCACGACGTTGCTCATGGGTCTCGGAACCCAGCTGGTCGCGCTTCTGATGCTGGCGCTCGTGCCGTCGGACTGGCTGGTCGTCGCCTGGGTGATGATCTCTCAGGCGCTCTCGGGAATTGCCAAGGACCTCACGAAGATGAGCTCCAAGAGCGCCGTGAAGCTGGTCGTGCCCGAGGACGATCCAGGCGCGCTCTATCGCTGGGTGACGATCCTGACGGGATCCAAGAATGCACTGAAGGGCGTCGGCTTCTTCCTCGGCGGACTGCTGCTGACCACGATCGGATTCCAGCCAGCGCTGATCGTGCTCGCCGTGATGATCGCGATCGCGCTGGTGTGCATCGTCGTGCTCATGCAGGGCGAGCTTGGCAAGCCGGATCGCAAGGCCAAGTTCAGCCAGATGTTCTCCAACAGCCGCTCGGTCAACCTGCTCGCGGCCGCACGGATTCTGCTGTTTGCCGCCCGCGACGTCTGGTTCGTGGTCGCGCTCCCCGTGTATCTGCGGAGCGTTCTCGGCTGGTCATTCTGGGAGGTTGGATCGTTCATGGCGGTATGGGTGATCGGCTACGGAATCGTCCAGGCATCGGCACCGCGCATCCTTGGCGGGCGTCATCCCGATGGCCGGATGGCGACCTGGCTCGTCTTCAGCCTCGCGGCGCTCCCTGCAGCGATCGCTGTCGCGCTCATCTCGAGTGCGGATCCGACCATCACACTGGTCGTCGGACTGATCGTCTTTGGAGCTGTCTTCGCGCTCAATAGCGCCGTGCACTCGTTCTTGATCCTCAACTACGCCGACGGCGACAAGGTCGCGATGAATGTCGGCTTCTATTACATGGCCAATGCCGTCGGAAGGCTCGCCGGAACGATCCTCTCAGGCGTGATCTACCAACTCAGTGGGCTCGAGGCATGTCTATGGGCATCGTCGCTGATGCTGCTCGGTGCGGGTGCGATTTCGCTATGGCTTCCACGTCGCGCCAACGAGTCGGCCGGTGCTGGCGCCGCCGCCTAAGCGCAACTTCTGGTGTCATTATTGGGTTGTGGACGGTATGAATCGTTCACGCTCGCTCACAGTTCTGCTCGCACTCTGTTTCGTAGGCCTGGCACCGAACGCGGCCTCGGCCGCGTATGGCGACCTCGACGCCGACTTCGGCGTCGGCGGAAAAGTCAGAGGCTTGGCACTTTCGGAGCCGAGTGAGATCCAGATTCAGCCCGATCGCAAGATTCTCGTCGGCGGTCGAATGACGTCGAACCTGGGCGCCTACAGCGGTCGGATCGCGCGTCTTGGGCGCAGCGGAGAGCTGGACAACTCTTTCGGTACCGGCGGATACGTCGCGATCCCGGGCGGCGGGTTGCTGTTTGACATGGACCTTCTCGATGACGGGCGCATCGCAGCTCTGGTGAGCGACAACAAGATCGTCGTATTCCGGACCGACGGCAGCCTCGACGCTGGCTTCGGCACCGGTGGCGTCCTGTCCTTCGGCAACGCTCCGACGAGCATGAAGGCAGCGTCGATCGCGCCGCAGTCTGGAGCGAAGATTCTCGTGTCTGGGGGCTCGGAACAGAAAGTCACAACCTCGCTGCTCGGGTGATTCGGCTCGATCAAGCCGGAGCTAACGACACATCGTTCGGGGATTCAGGAGTGGCCGTGCTTCCTGGCGCGATCAGTCCTGGACCAGGACTTTCGTCCCTCGCAACGACACCGGACGGCTACGTGCTCGCAGGAGTCGGACGCGCGACTTCGTCCACCGAGGCCTATAAGCGGACCGTGATGAAGCTCAGCGAATCGGGGCTCCCCGTCGTCAACTTCGGGCAGGGAGGTTTTGCTTCGGATCTCGGAATTCCGAATGGATTCGGCGTTGGCGCACAGTCATCGTCCGAAATCGTCGTTTCACGCGACGGCGGCTTCGTTGAAATTGGACGGACGATCATCTACAACGGCGGCCGTGGTGGAGTCTCAAGGCACTACTGGTCCTCGTTCTTTCGGGCAGATGGCCAGCTTAGATTCGGGTATCCAAGCGACTGGAAAGCCGAGGGAGCGACCGCCGTTGAGGGCCCCGGATTCGCGGTCGCGGTGGCCAACGGAGTTTCCGTATTCAAGCCAGACTTGACACTCGATGCGGCGTTCGGCCGCCGCGGCAGCAATTCAGTTGCGGTCGAAGAGTGTTCTCTTTGGGGCGAACTCGCCACGGACGTGGACGGGTCGATCGTGGCTGCGAGTTCGTGCCCGTCAACCATCGGTGCCCTCGTTCGATTCCTCGGCCCGAACGGGGGTCGCGCCGCGGCTCAGGCGAACATCAAGGGTCTGACCTACTCGCGCAAGTTTCGCGGCAAGCCCACTCGAGCCTCGTGGCCGCGCGTCGTGGGAGGAACCGCCGGCCCCGCTGGCGAGGTGCGTCGCGTCAGCGTTGCGGTCAGGCGGATTGACGGACAACGGCCCAACAAGGATCGCTGCGGATGGATGATTCGGTCCGCCACGCGGTACTCGCGACGCTCCGATTGCAGCCAGCCAGTCTTCATGCCTGCCAAGGGTCTCAGCAGCTGGCGCTTCGACTTCGGTCGTCCACTTGCGCCGGGGAAGTACCAACTCTTTGTTCGCACGACAATGAATGACGGCCGCGTGAATCCCATCAACCGTGACGTCGATGCCTTCCGCCAATTCACCGTCGAACGTCCTACCAAAAAGTAGTGAGCGGCTCGGCCGCCCGGCTCCCGGATTAGACTCGCCCAGCGAGGGAACGGTCTCCATGCTCGAGGCGGCAAATCGGTGGCAACACTGACAGTTCCGAGTCAAGACCCCTCTCAATCCCGCCCAGCTTTTTTCTGCACTGTGCAGGACATCAGACCAGAGAGGAAAAAATCGGACCATGTCACCACTAGTTCCTATGGTCGTAGAGCAGACTTCCCGCGGGGAGCGCGCCTTCGACATCTACAGCCGCCTACTCGACGAGCGCATCATCTTTCTTGGCACTCCCGTCACCGACGACATCGCCAACCTGATTGTCGCCCAGCTCATTCACCTCGAGGCAGACGATCCAGATAAAGACATCTCTTTGTACATCAACTCGCCGGGCGGATCCGTTTACGCCGGCATGGCGATCTACGACACGATGCAGTACATCAAGCCCGACGTGCAGACGATCTGCGCAGGCGTTGCAATGTCGATGGGGGCAATGCTCCTCTCCGGCGGCGCCAAGGGCAAGCGCATGGCACTCAAGCACAGCCGCATCCTGATCCACCAGGTCAGCAGCGGATTCCAGGGTCAGGCAACTGACATCGAGATTCACGCCAAGGAAGTAATCGACCTGCGTAAGCGCATGGACGAGCTTCTTGCTGACAACACCGGTCAGACACTGGAGAAGGTCGCGGCCGACACCGAGCGTGACTACTTCATGTCGTCCGAGGAAGCCATGGAATATGGCCTCATCGACCGAGTGTTGGAGAAGCGCTAGACGCATGTTGCGACTTGCGCCGAATGCCGATAGCTTGAGGTAGTCGATGGCACGCCCCTCTGACACAAACGAACAGCTGCTCTGCTCGTTCTGCGGCAAGTCGCAGCGACAGGTCAAGAAGTTGATCGCCGGTCCGGGCGTGTACATCTGCGACGAGTGCATCGACCTCTGCAACGAGATCATTGATGAAGAGCTAGCCGCACCGGCGACGCTCGATGTCGCCAACATCCCCAAGCCCGCGGAGATCAATTCCGCGCTTGACGAGTACGTGATCGGCCAGGAGACTGCCAAGCGCACGCTCTCCGTGGCCGTTTACAACCACTACAAGCGCGTGCAGATGATGCAGAGCGCCGACGAAGAGATCGAAGTCCAGAAGAGCAACATCCTTCTGCTCGGTCCGACTGGTTGCGGCAAGACCCTGCTCGCGCAGACGCTAGCCCGTGTTCTGAACGTGCCGTTTGCGATCGCCGACGCGACTGCTTTGACCGAAGCTGGATATGTCGGCGAAGACGTCGAGAACATCCTGCTCAAGCTGATCCAGTCTGCCGATTACGACGTCAAGCGCGCCGAGACCGGCATCGTCTACATCGACGAGGTCGACAAGATCGCGCGCAAGGCCGACAACCCCTCGATCACCCGTGATGTCTCGGGCGAGGGCGTGCAGCAGGCCCTGCTGAAGATTCTTGAAGGCACGGTCGCGTCGGTTCCGCCGCAGGGCGGCCGCAAGCACCCGCATCAGGAGCTGCTGACGATCGACACCTCGAACGTGCTGTTCATCTGTGGTGGAGCCTTCGCAGGTCTCGACAAGGTGATTGGTAAGCGCGTCGGCTACAAGGGCCTGGGCTTTGGCGCAGATGTGAAGAGCCGCCGCGAGCAGGACCCGGGCGAGATCTTCGAGAAGACCTTGCCGGAAGACTTGATCAATTACGGGCTGATCCCGGAGTTCATCGGTCGTCTGCCGGTTGTGACTGCCGTGCACTCTTTGCGCGAGCCGCAGCTGATTTCAATTTTGACCGAGCCGAAGAACGCACTGGTCAAGCAGTTCCAGCGCTTCTTCGCCTTCGACAACATCGACCTGGTGTTTGCCGATGATGCACTGGCCGCAATTGCCGACCGCGCCATCGAGCGCGAGACCGGCGCCCGCGGGCTGCGCTCGATCATGGAGGAGACTTTGCTCGACGTTCAGTTCGAGCTGCCGTCCCGCAAGGACGTCACGAAGTGCGTAGTCACCAAGGAGACGATCGAGAAGGGCATCAACCCGACTCTCGTCACCGAAGCCGCGAAGGTCGAACCTGGCGGCGCCAAGCGCATCGGCAGGCCGCCGGATGCGCTTACTCAAGAATCCGCTTAACGACGAAGGCCTCCCGAGGGGGAGGCCTTCGTCTGACAGGACAACGGGCTTTCAAGAGGTTTGAGGAGCCCGGATCAAGAGGTTACGCTCTAGTCAACTTACCTTCTTCTTGGTAGGTGACTTCGTCTTGCAAGTTTTCTTGGTCTTCTTCTTCTTCTTCTTCGCACCGTTGCACTTCTTTGTTCTCTGCGAAGCAGCAGTCACGACCCAGTCGCGGTAGATGGCTACGACCAGGTCGCTCTGCTGCAGAACCGACAGGGCCAGGGGCCCGGCCGACAGCGCTACATACGGGAGCGTGCTGTAACGGTTGTTCACCGAGAACGAACCGTTCGGCAACGCGCGCAAGAGCGCATCTGTTGTCGCGGTGATCTGCTCGGGTGCTGCGCCCTCGGCGAGGTTCAGTTGCGCGATTACGCGCTGCTGCGCAGGCTCGGCCGCGCTTGCGCCAGCGGCGGGCAGAATGGCCGCGAAAGCGGCAAGAAGCGAGATGACGAGAAGTTTCTTCATGAAAGTCGCGAGCCGAGCCGTCCTTGACTCGCCATCAAGATATGCGCGAATCCCCGGATGCGCAAGGGAAAGCCGTTTGATCAGTCGTTCACATCGGCATTCGGGCTCAAGCTACTAACCCACGTCTGTGCTTGATTCGCCCAGTGCGTCGCGGTGGATTTTGCGACCGCGAAAATCCCGCAGGACGGTGAACAGCTGCTTCGGTTATCGCCGAGCTCGGCCGGCCAAGATCAGCACTGAGAAGTTTGAAAAACCGATCACCATCGCAAGGCGGCTGTTGATCGCAAGGAACTTCACGTGACGGCCCTCCGGTACCGCATCTGTATCACTTTCGAAGCTGTGTGATCTTTGCGAGCTCTTGGGTCGCGCCCTGGATGACCAAGTTTGCAAGCTGAACTGTGGCCGGCCCGCCTGAGCCTGAGTTGGCCTCCGCTGCGCGTAGGGACGCCCGGTCGTTCAGCTGCATCGCCGACAGGTAGCCTGCGTCGCCCGATGGGGATGCCGGCCGGGCGCCGTCAGCAGTGACCCCGAGCGATTTGAGCGAGATATCGAGCGTGTAAGACGCCTTGGCCAGGTTCTCGATCCTGTCGCCGGTGTTGCGGAGGCGATCGAGCTTCGCGCTCCACTTCTCGCGCTCGGCGAGCGCTGACTCGGCGAACGCTTTGATCTCGGGTTCCGCGGTCGTCCTGAGGATTGCGTTCGAGTACCCGACAGCGTTCGCGATCTGAGCTGCAGCGACAGCTTCATAAGCAGAGTCGAGCTTGTTGCGACGGTCGACCTCGGGGTTTCCGGTGGTTGTTGAGTCGCCACAGCCAGTCACCGCCAGCGCGGCGACGGCCAGCAGAACGAGAATGGTTCTTGCCGTATTCACACGCCAATCATGGCGCATCGGACTACTTGCGGTACTTCGTCAACCAGTTGGTCAGCGCGTAGTAACCAGCGCGCGGCACGCCGGTCGGCGAGATCATGCCCGAGTCCCACTTGAACGGGTAGCTGCCTTCGCCCGGCTGCAGCGTGCCGTACCAGGAGTACAGGTAGACGCGCTTGATGCGGGGCGACTTGAGGCCAAGGTTCAGTGCCCTCGTGGTTGCCTGCGCGGCGCGCTGCTCGTTGTAGGCGTACTTGTAGTTGAAGGCGACGATTCCGCCGACCTCGGTCAGCCAGACCTCGCCCTTCACGGCTTCAAGGAACTTCTTGGTTGTGCTCTTCTTCCAGGTCTTGTTGCCGTTTGTGTCGGTGTAGCTGTGCAGTCCCCAGATCTTCGGCTGCTTTGCCGTCTTCAGGAATTTCTTGAGCCACGGCAACATGTTCGTCTGGTCAAGAACGTCGGCCGCGACGATCTTGCAGCTTGGGCAGATCGTCTTGGTGATGTTGAAGTACTGGGCCGCGCGCTTGGGGTTGTTGACCGTCGGCTGCGACTTGTGGTTGGCCTCGTTCCACGGCGAAATCGTCTTCAGGTTGGGGTAGCGGGCGAGGGCGAAGTTGAGCGCCTCGGCGTACTCGGCCACGGTTGGAAGCTTGGTCGGGAACGCGTATGAGCGCTCGAAGGAGATCAACGGGTCAACGCCGGCGTCCTGCGCGCCCTTCATCCACGCGTCCATGCGCTCCAGCTCGATCGGGTGCTGGTAGAAGTCGTAAGGCACGATCCGACGTGAGATCTTTGAGCGGGTAGCGGCGAAGTTCCGGTCGTAGAACATCGGGTAGTTGTTGTCGGCGACGCCGACCAACGGCACCTTCACCACTATGGCGGCGGCCTTTTTCTTCTTGGCCTTTGCGTCGGCGGAGAGGGGCAACGCAACGGCAACGGTCAAAAGCGCCAAAAGGGTAAGGACGATCGAAATGCGGGGGATACGTACTGCGCTCAAAATGGTCCTCCATGAACCTTGGTTTTCGGCGCCGCTTGCGATCTGAGGTCGCGGCGTATGGCGGCTGCCATTTGGAGAAAAATGTTCGGTCAAGCGTAGAGTGCGAGACGGCCGCAAAAGTTGCGGTTGAAGCGCCACTCCTAAACTCTCTCGGCATGTCGACCCCTCGTCTAGAGACTCTCGAGCGACGCACGCGTTACGAACCTTCAGAGGTCGAACAGCGAATTCTCGACAAATGGCTTGAATCAGGGATTTTCCATCCCGAAGACGAGGGAGACGCAGAATCCAACTACTCAATTGTGATTCCGCCGCCGAACGTAACAGGTGCCCTACACATGGGCCACGCGCTCAACGGCTCGATCCAGGACACTTTGATTCGTCGTGCCCGCATGCAGGGCAAGCGTGCCAAGTGGGTGCTCGGGACCGACCACGCCGGAATCGCGACGCAGGCTCAGGTCGAGAAGCTGCTGGTCAAGGAGGGCACCACGCGCCAGGAGCTCGGCCGCGAGGAATTCGAGAAGCGTGTCTGGGAGTGGCGCGAGCAGTACGGCGCCACGATCGTCGGTCAGTTCAAGCGCCTCGGCGCCAGCTGCGACTATTCCGAAGAGCACTTCACGATGGACGAGGGCTACGCCAAGGCCGTCGCCAAGGTCTTCACTGCCCTTTATGAGAAGGGCTACATCTACCGCGACAATTACATGGTCAACTGGGACCCGGGCATCGGCTCGGCGATCAGCGACCTCGAGGTCGAGGACAAAGAGGTCGAGGGTGCGATGTACGACATCCACTACCCGTTCGAGGACGGCAGCGGCGTACTGACCGTTTCGACCACGCGCCCGGAGACGATGCTCGCCGACACCGCCGTCGCGGTCAACCCGAACGACGAACGCTTCAAGGACCACGTGGGCAAGAACGTGATCCTCCCGATCCTCGATCGACCGATCCCAGTGATCGCCGACGACCACGTGGACCTCGAGTTCGGAACCGGCGCGCTCAAGATCACGCCAGGGCACGACCCGAACGACTTCGAGATCGGCCGCAAGCACGGCCTTGAAGAATTGACCGTGATCGGCTTCGACGCAAAGATGACCGAGAACGCCGGTGAGTTCGCCGGCATGAAAGTGCTCGACGCGCGCGAGGCGATCGTCGACAAACTGCGCGTGATCGGCGCACTTGGCGACGTGAAGCCGCACACCCATGTGATTCCGCACTCGCACCGTTCGGGTGAGCGGATCGAGCCGTTGATTTCGCTGCAGTGGTTCTGCGACATGCGCGAGCTGGCTGGCCCTGCCATTGACGTGGTCAAGAACGGACGCGTGAAGTTCGTGCCCGATCGATGGGGCCGCGTCTATCTGAACTGGATGGAAGAGATCCGCCCGTGGTGTGTTTCGCGGCAGCTCTGGTGGGGCCACAGGCTCCCGGTCTGGTACCGCGGCGAGGAGATCTATGTGGGCGAGACCGAGCCCGAGGGCGAGGGTTGGACCCGCGATGAGGATGTCCTTGACACCTGGTTCTCAAGCGCGCTCTGGCCGTTCGCCACGATGGGCTGGCCAGCGGAGACGACTCAGCAGAAGGCCTTCTATCCGACCGACGTACTGAGCACCGCCCGCGACATCATCTTCCTCTGGGTCGCCCGAATGATCATGATGGGCCTTGAGTTCAAGGGCGACATTCCCTTTGACGACGTCTACATCCACTCAGTGATCCAGGCGCCCGACGGACGGCGCATGAGCAAGTCCTTGGGAACCGGGATCGACCCGCTCGAACAGATCGACGAGCACGGCGCCGACGCCACGCGCTTCGGCCTGCTCGCGATGTCCTCCGCGCAGGACGTTCGCTACTCGATCGAAAAGGTCAAGCAGGGAAGCGACCTTGCCAACAAGCTCTGGAATGCCTCGCGGCTGATTCTCCTCAAGGCCGCCGACGCGCCGCCGGCACCGACGGTCGAATCCCACGAGGACGCCTGGATCCTTTCGCGCCTCGAGCACACGATCGTCGAGACCAATCGCCTGATCGACGCTTATGACTTCTCGCACGCAGCGCTGGGCATCTACGACTTCTTCTTCAGCGACTTCTGCGACTGGTACCTCGAGCTCGTAAAGCCGCGTCTCTGGAATGAGGGCGACAACGACCTCGTCTCGGCCAACCTGCTTTATGTGCTGGAACAGACGCTCGCGTTGATGCACCCGATGATGCCGTTTGTGACCGAAGAAATCTGGTCACTGATGCCGGGGGAGCGACGCCTGCTGGCGGGATCGCCGTACCCGCAGTCCGACCACGACCGGGCGAACCCCGATTCCGAACTGCGGATCGGAAACTTGATCTCTGCGGTGACAGCCCTGCGCCGCTACCGCGATGACCTTGGCGTGGCTCCGAGTGCTGGCCTTCGCGGCAGGCTCACCGCCGAGGGCTACGACGGGGTCGAGGAGCAGCTCGCTCGTCTCGCGCGAATCGAGCTCGGCGGCGATGATGAGTCGGTTGGCGCGCTAGCGATCCCTGGCGGCTCGATCGAGATGTTCACCAGCGATGCATTTGACCCGGCCGAGATCGAGGCCAAGAAGGCAGTCCGTGCCGAGGAACTCCGTGGCGAGATTGCCCGCGTCAACGGCAAACTCGGAAACGAGCAGTTTGTCGCCAAGGCACCGGCCGAGGTGGTCGACGCAGAGCGTGAGAAGCTCGCGCGCTTCGAAGCCGAGCTCGCGGCGCTGTAGGCGCCGATGACCGACGCGCACGCGATCGAAGAGTTTCTGCTTGGGCGCGAGCAGCTCGGGATGCGCTTCGGACTTGAGCGGATGCGTCGATTGCTTGGACACGTGGGCGATCCGCAGGGCGTTGTGCCAGCCGTCCATGTCGTTGGCACCAACGGGAAGTCATCAACCACATTGATGACTGCGGCCGCGCTCCGCGCTCAGGGACTGCGCACCGGCGCCTTCACCTCGCCGCATTTGATCAGCTTTCGCGAGCGGGTCGAGATCGACGGGGAAATGATCTCCGAGGACGCGTTTCGCGACTCGGCCGCCCGCGTGGTTGCTGCGGTCGAGGTTGACGACGGTCACGCCGAACCCGACGACCTCGTGACGCAGTTCGAGGCCGTGGCTGCGATCGCGTTCTGCGCCTGTTCCGACGCCGGGCTTGACGTGATCGTTGTCGAGGCAGGACTCGGCGGAAGGCTCGACGCCACGAACGTTCTCGGCGACTCGCGAGTTCAGGTGCTGACCGGGGTGGGGATCGATCACACCCAGTATCTCGGCGACACGCTCGACGCGATTGCACGCGAAAAGGTTGCCGTTGTCCGAAGCGGCGCGCTGCTGGTGAGCGGCCCGCTCCCGTCAGTCGTGCGGCCGGTCGTCAATACCGTGACCGACGAACGCGATGCCAACTGGATCGAGTTGCACGGTGTCGCCCCGCGCTTTGCCGATCTGCCCGGCGAGTTTGTGCGCGAGAATGCGTCGCTGGCGATGGTCGCCGCTGAAAGCACGCTGGAACGCGTTCGGCCGGGTGTCCGGTTCGACGCCGTGCGCGCCGAGGAGGCGATCCATGCCTTCGTAGCGGGTGAGCGGCACCTCGGCCGCCTGCAGATCGCCAACGACGAGCCCTTCGAGATCCGGGACTCTGCGCACAATCCGCAGGCCGCACAAGCTCTGGCCCTGGCCGTCGACGAGCTCGCCGAGGGCAGACCCGTAACATTGCTCGTCGCAATGCTTGCTGACAAACCCGTTGATGAAACGCTTACAGAACTTCTCGCGATGGTGCCCGACGATGGAGTCGTGATCTGCACCGCTGCGACCAGCCCACGCTCGCTGCCAGCCGAGGAGCTCGCGGCGCGCGTCACTGCAATCGCGGCGCCTGGCGTCCGCGTTGAAGCCGTCGACGGACCAGTGGCCGCGCTCGGGCGTGCTCGTGAAGTCGCCGGACGTGACGGTCTACTCTGCGTGGCCGGCTCCAACTATTTGATTGCTGACCTGCTGCGCCAACCCGGATCGGGAGCCGGTTCAATTCTGTGAACCCGAACGAGCCCACAAAAGGCACGATCCCGCCGCCGCCGATTGAGCCGCCTGAGCCGCCGCAACCACCATCGTTGCTCGCGATGGTGCTGATCGTCGCGGCTGTAGTCGCCGTTGTGATCCTGATCTTTTCTGGGCTGGGGTATGTACTCGGCAAGTTCATCTTTTAAAGTGATCATTCGGCTGCCGCAGTGGGGGATACACTCGCGACGATCTATGGGCAGCACCATTCGTGAATCAAACGCACCCGCAGTGGTGCCAGTCGCACTCCTCGGCATCGAGAACAGCGGGATCGGCGTCGCCGCCAATCTGGTGGTCGTCTTTCTGATCGCGATCGACCTCGCACTCGTCTTCTGGACCTACGCCGATTCGCGTCGCCGCCTCCAGGACCCAGTCCTGATCGGATCGGCCACGTTGGCAGCGTTGATCTTCCCGTTTGCGGGCGCTCTCGTCTACGCGATCGTTCGCCCGCCAGAGACGCTCGACGACGCCTACGAGCGCGAGCTCGACGTGCGCGCCGCAGAACTGCGTGTTCGCCTGCTCGAGGCTGCTGTCAAGGGCGGACCCGGCAGCAGCGCGGCAAGCGCATCGGTTGCCGCTGAAATTTCCGGCGAGCCCTCAACGCGCCGTGGATCGGCTGCGCCACCGGCTCAGTCGCGTCAAGGCGGCCAATCACGCCCAGCACAGTCTTCTCAACCGCGCCGCACCGAGTCCGGCCGTTCGCCCGAAAAGGGCGCACCGCAGGCATCGTCTCAGCGCCCTGGTCAGCCCCAGCGTCCATCTCCCGGGGGTCCTTCGCGGCCGCCGGCGGCTGGCGCAGACGGCGCCTGATCGCCTCTCTCAAACCAGATTCAGGAGAATCAACCTATGGAACGCACACTCATCCTCGTGAAGCCTGACGCCTTCGAGCGCAACCTGACCGGCGAAGTTATCGCCCGTTTTGAGCGCAAGGGCCTTCGGCTCGTCGCGCTGAAGCAGCTGACTGCTGGCGAAGACCTCGCCAAGGAGCACTACGCCGAACACGTCGAGCGCCCGTTCTTCGGCGAGCTCGTCGAGTTCATCACCGGCGGACCGCTGGTCGCCGCAGTCCTTGAGGGTCCGCGCGCAGTCGCGGCCGCTCGCCAGACGATCGGCGGCACCGACCCGGTCGAGGCAGCAACGCCTGGTTCGATCCGCGGTGACTACGGCCTCGAGGTTCAGAGCAACCTCGTCCACGGCTCAGACTCGCCGGAATCCGCAGCGCGCGAGATCGCGCTCTGGTTCCCCGAGCTCTAAGGACGATTCTTGGCTCAGCCGCGACTGGTTCTGGCTTCCCGCTCACCGCAGCGTGAAGTGATCCTGTCGCGGCTCGGGCTTGATTTTGAAGTCGTGCCGTCGGGCGTCGATGAGTTCGACGCTGGCGATCCGACTTCGGTCGTGATCGGGAATGCTCTGCGCAAGGCGCGGGCGGTTTCTGATCGGTTGGCCGATCCCGAGGCGTTGGTTGTTGGTGGCGACACGGTGATCGTCCACCAGGGCGATGTGATCGGGAAGCCTGCCGACCCGGAAGAGGCTGCGACGTTCATGCGTCGGCTGAGTGGGAGCGAGCACGAGGTGCTCGGCGGGCTGGCTGTTGTCCGGTTTGGCGGCGAGGAGAAAACGGCGGCCACCGCTACGAAGGTGCGTTTTCGCGAGTTGAGCGCGGAGCTGATTGATTCCTACGTGGCCACGGGGGAGTGGCAGGACCGGTCCGGCGCCTACGCCATCCAACAGGGCGGATCGATCCTCGTCGAGTCCATCACCGGCGACTACCTAAACATCATCGGCCTATCCGTGAACGATCTCACCCAACTCGCCCCAGAACTCGGAATCGCATAATCAAGCAATTCCTTGCGACAAGGTTGCCACCTTGTCGTACGACATAGTCGCAACCTTGTAGGAAGAAACCCCTTGGGAATGGGGTTTCACGGTTACACCAAGCTGGTTGTCGCGACGATGTGATTGCAGGATGCAAACCGACGCTCATCGATATTGCGAAAGGCCTGCAAATACACGCCCCTCGCTAGACTGCCCAGCGAGCTGGACTCCGGCTCGAGATTTAGACCGACCCCTCTTCAATACCTGACAACGACGCCTCCACAGAGTCGATAAAAGCATGGGCATTTTCAACTACTTGACTGGTTTTGGCGGCCGCGACATGGCCGTCGACCTTGGCACCGCGAACACCCTCGTTTACGTACGTGGGCGGGGCATCGTGCTGTCTGAGCCGTCCGTGGTCGCGATCGACTCGCAGACCCATGACGTGCACGCCGTCGGAGTCGAGGCCAAGCGCATGCTCGGTCGTACTCCGGGAAGCATCACCGCGATCCGCCCGCTGAAGGACGGAGTCATAGCCGACTTCGACGTGACCGAGCAGATGCTCCGTCACTTCATCCAGAAGGTCCACCAGTCGCGCTGGGCGCACCCGCGAGTAGTGGTCTGCGTCCCTTCGGGCGTGACCGGCGTAGAAAAGCGCGCAGTCGAAGAGGCCTGCCTCTCGGCGGGCGCCCGCCAGGCGTACCTGATTGAAGAGCCGATGGCAGCCGCAATCGGCGCCGGGCTTCCAGTCTCTGAGCCGACCGGCTCGATGATCGTCGACATCGGCGGCGGCACAAGCGAGGTTGCTGTCATCTCGCTGGGCGGAATCGTCACGAGCCAGTCAGTGCGTGTCGGTGGCGACGAACTCGACGAAGCGATCGTCAACTACGTCAAGCGCGAGTACAAGCTGATGATCGGCCAGCAGACGGCCGAAGAGGTCAAGCTCGAGATCGGCTCCGCGTATCCATTGAAGGAAGAAGTTCAGGCCGAGATTCGCGGACGCGACCTCGTGACCGGACTGCCGAAGACGATCGTCCTGACCAACGATGAGGTCCACCGCGCACTGGCCGAGCCAGTCGGCGCGATCATCGATTCAATTCGTGTGACGCTCGACCAGACGCCCCCAGAGCTGGCCAGCGACATCATGGACCGCGGGATCATGCTTGCCGGCGGCGGCTCGCTCCTGAAGGGCTTCCCGGAACGGCTCCGTGAAGAAACCCAGATCCCCACTCACCTTGCGGAATCACCACTGACCTGCGTCGCGATTGGCTCTGGCCGGTCGCTTGAAGAGTTCGAGGCGATCCACCGCACGACCAAGGCGCGCCGCCGCCGGCGCTAGGCGCCAAGGTAAATGCCGACCCGGCAACAGATCCGCCGACGTCGCATCACGGCAGGCGCACTCGTTGCGCTCTGTTTCATCCTGCTGACCGTTTATTTCAGCGAGGCGACGGGGGGTGCGCTCCACACGATGCAGCGCGGTGCAATCGAAGTTCTCTCGCCGCTTCAGTCGCTCGCCAGCGGCGCAGTCAAGCCGTTCAGCGACGGCGTCAACTGGGTCGGCGACTCGATCAGCGCGAAGGGCGACAACAAGAAGCTCCAGCTTCAGCTCGCAGACGCGCGTATCGCGCAGGCCCGGCTCCAGCAGGCGGCCAGCGAGAACGAGCAGCTGCGCGCGCTCGTCAAGTTTTCGGACAGCCGAGACTTCCCGTCCGGCCGTACCGCGGTCGCGGCGCGGGTCATTGCACGCTCGCCGACCGAGTGGTACGGCCGTGTGACGATCAACGCCGGCTCGTCCGACGGCGTGCGCATAAACGATCCGGTGATCGCCGCCGGAAACAACAGGGGCGCGCTCGTGGGCAAAGTCACGACCGTCGCCGGAAACGCCTCTCAGGTCACGTTGCTCACCGACAGCGCGAGCAAAATAAGCGCGTTGATAGCCAAGCGGAACATCCTCGGGCTCATTCAACCTGGCGCCGGAGGCCAGGCGGGAGCGGATGATCTGCAGATGGCCTACATCGAGCAGCGCAGGACGATCGTCAAAGGCGACATGGTCGTGACCTCCGGCACAGTCGACGATCCCGAGAAGGTCGAGTCGATTTTTCCGGCCGGGATTCCGATCGGAGCCGTCACACGGGTTGACCCAGAAGAACGCCGCCTGTACGGCCGGGTGGACATAGCGCCCTATGCGGACATCCGCGACATCCAGCTGCTGCAGGTGCTCACCCGTGAGGGCCGTTGATCATGGCCCACGAGCAGGTACGCAGCTACGGCCGTCTGGCCCTGGTCGTCGGCGTCGGGGTGCTGGTTCAACTCGCCGTGATCGGGCAATTCCGCCCGTTTGGCGTCGTTCCCGACATCATGCCC
Source organism: Solirubrobacterales bacterium (assembly GCA_016185345.1). Taxonomy (GTDB): domain Bacteria; phylum Actinomycetota; class Thermoleophilia; order Solirubrobacterales; family JACPNS01; genus JACPNS01. The sequence goes on from JACPNS010000021.1 coordinate 236,872, forward strand.
GTGCTAGTCGTTTCGATCGGATTGCTCGGCGGCGCCACGACAGGCGCTACAACTGGATTCATCGCGGGTTTCCTCATCGACCTCACTCTGGTCCAGACAATGGGCGTGTCCTCACTACTTCTGACGATCGGCGGCTACTTCGCCGGCCGACTGCGCGAGCTCTATGACCCCGTGCACCCGCTGACCAGCTCTGCTGTCGGCGCGAGCGCCTCCGTCTTCTTTTCGGTCGGCTTCGGGATCATGCAGTTCTCGCTCGGCCAGCCTGCTCCGGATCCGCTGAGCATGCTCTGGCAGGTGCTGCTCTCGGCCGTGTACGGCGCGCTCATTGCTCCGATCGTGTTCCGCGTCGCCCGATGGGCGATGCTGCCAAATCTCGGCCGCGGCGGAGACCCGATGAAGCGCCGCCGTCGCGCGACTATGACCAGTCAGAGCGTGCTCGCATCGCCGACCGTCGATACGCGTAAGCGCCGTAAGCTGAGTCGTCGCAGGAGCAATTTCTGATGCCCGACAACTCGCCATTCTTCCGCCTGCCCGATCGACAGTCTGACGCGCTCAGCTCGCGTTCATCGCTGCGCATCGCAGTGCTCGGCGTGATTGCGTTGAGCCTGTTTGCAATTGTCTTCTTTCGCCTTTGGTTTCTCCAGGTGCTGAGCGGCAGCCAGTACCTCGCCGAGGCAAACCAGAATCGCACCCGAAACGTCCGTGTGGATGCGCCGCGCGGCAACATCGTCGACCGCAACGGCGACTTGCTGGTTGAAAACAGGAGCTCATGGCAGGTGCGCGTGGATCAGAACGCATGGGGCATCTCTCTGACCGAAAAAAACAAGCGGCTGAAATTCAACGACCCCGCCTTCAGGCCGTTGCTGAAACGACTTGCTCTGGCGCTCGACCGCCCGCAGCGCGACCTCAAGGCGAAGATGCGCGACTCGCTCTTTCAGGAGGGGTTTGCAAACGCAGTGGTGGCCGAGGACGTCGATTACGGCGGCGTCGTGAAGATCAGCGAGAACTCCGAGGCATTTCCCAATGTCGAGGTTTCTCAGTCCTACAAGCGCGCATACCCCAACGACAAGCTTGCGGCGCACCTTTTTGGCTACGCGCGCGAAATCGACGGAGAAGAACTGAAGTCGGGAAAATTTGAGAACGCCCAACAGGGCGATACGGTCGGCCAGACGGGCCTCGAGGTCCAGTACGACCAGTTCCTGCGCGGCAAGCCGGGCATGCAGCGAATTGAGGTCGAAGCCAGCGGCAGGGCGAGAAAGGACCTCCCGGGCACAAACCCGCAGACCGGCGACAGCCTGCGCCTGACCATCGACAAGGACCTGCAGAAGGTCGGAGAGTCGGCAATCGCAAAAGCTTCCGACGGCATAGCTTCGCACGGCGCAGCCTTCGTGGCGATGGATGTGAACAACGGTGAAATCCTCGGAATGGGCAGCTACCCGACCTACGACCCGGGCGTCTTTTCCGGAGTGCTCAAACAGTCCACCTACGAGCAGATCAGTTCAAAAGCCAACGGCCTCCCGATCATCAACCGCGCGATTGGCGCGGCCTATCCGCCGGGCTCGACGTTCAAGGCGATCACCGCGATTGCGAACATGCAGGCCGGGCTGCTCCGCCCCGGTTACACGATCAACGATGCCGGCGTGTGGGAGTACGGGGGGATCAAGTGGCAGAACGCCGGAAAAGAGCCGCTGGGCACCATCAACTTGAACGACGCGCTGCGCGCGTCGAGCGACATCTACTTCTATCAACAGGGTCTCAAGGCCTTCCAGAAGGGTGGCCAGATCATTCAGCGGATGGCCGCTCGCCTCGGCCTTGCGCGCGTGCCGAACATCGACCTACCGGACGCCGTGGCCGGAAAGGTCTCAAACCCGAAAATCGTCAAGGCCGAAACGGGCCGCACGTTTGGTGCCGGAGACAACATCAACGCCTCGGTCGGTCAGGGGTCGACACAGGTCTCACCGCTGCAGATGGCAGTTGCGTACGCCGCCCTGGGCAACGGGGGCTACGTCGTCACGCCGCACCTCGGAAAGGGCATCGACGACGCTCAGGGCGAAGCGGTCCAGACAATCGAGCTGCCTGCTCGACGCAAACTCGACCTCAATCCCTCCAACGTCAGCGCGATCCTCGCTGGACTGAACGCCGCGGCCCAACGGCCCGGCGGAACGAGCTACGGCGTCTTCAACAACTTTCCCAGGCCAATAGCTGGCAAGACCGGAACCGCAGAGGCCGGTGCTGGCAAATTGGATCAGTCCTGGTATGTCTCCCTCGCTCCGTACCCAAACCCGCGCTATGTTGTTGCGGTGACGGTTGAGCAAGGAGGCTTCGGAGCAGAATCCGCGGCGCCGGCTGCCCGTCAGATCCTCGCCAAACTGCTCAATTTGAGCAAGCGCGAGCAACGTAAGTGGCAGCCTGGGACCTCCCGCACTCTCTAGGGCCGACTGCCGAGCAAACTCTTTTCCTTGTACTCCGAAATGCCAACTGCAGATATACCCGCTCAAAGGATCGACCCGACCGGGGTCGCTGCGGGAGTCAAGCGCTTCCGAGCCGACGCTGCGTCGCGGGTGATCGCGCGCGGCTTCGACTGGCCGCTGCTTGGCGCAGCGATCGCGCTGATCACATACAGCGTGATAGTTATGAATGGGGCAACGGACAACGACGTGCCCGGCAGTCCGGACTTCTACGTCATTCGGCAGTCTGTTTTTGCAGTGGCTGGTGTCTTCCTGCTCTTCGCCGTGAGCCGCATCGACTACACGCGGCTGCGTGAGTACCGCACGCAGATATACGCGTTCCTGATCGTTTCAAACGTGATCGTGCTTCTGCTCGGCACGGCGACGAAGGGTTCCCGCCGTTGGATCGATGTGGGCTTCTTCCAGATACAACCTTCAGAGCTCGGCAAGGTGTTCTTGATTCTCACTCTTGCTGCGTTCATAGCGGACCGCGGGCGTGACCGCCAGACCGGCGGCATCGTGCTACCGGTGATCGCGCTCGCGGCGCTGCCCGCAGGGCTCGTTTTCATCCAGCCGGACCTCGGTACAGCGCTGGTGTACGGGGCGATCACCCTCAGCTTGCTCTTCGTCGGCGGCATTCCTTGGCAACAGATGGCAGCGCTTCTGGTCGCGATCGTGCTGATGGCGACCGCGGTGCTCTGGGCCGCACCCGCCGCAGGCGTGAACTTGCTCAAGGACTATCAGGTCAGTCGCTTGACGGCGTTTCTGCATCCCAGCGATGATCCCGGTGGAGTGGCATTTCAACAGAACCAGGGCCAGATCGCGATTGGCGCCGGACAGCGCATCGGCCGCGGTCTTGAGGACGCCACCCAGACCCAACTCAATTTCATCCCCGAACACCGCACGGACTTCATCTTTGCGGTGGTCGGAGAGTCGTACGGGTTTGCCGGCGCGGCTCTTGTCATGACGCTTTTCGCGCTTCTGATCTGGCGGGGCTTGCGCATTCTTGCGCTTGCCCGCGACCAGTTCGGGGCGTTGATCGCTGCCGGAGTGGTGGCGATGTTGATGTTTCAGGTATTCGTAAACGTAGGGATGAACATCGGAATCATGCCGATCACCGGTGTGACTCTGCCGTTGATGAGTTACGGGGGAGCCTCCGTGCTCACCACGTTCATCGCTCTCGGTCTCTTGCAGTCAGTAGCCGTGCGCAGCCGCCATTAGGCATTTCACGGCGCTAGTCCGCAACGGGCCGGCTCAAAAAATCATTCGAGGTAAAAAGTGAAGAAGAAGGTTTTGGTCAGTGCCGACCGCAACGAAACCCGCGTCGCGATGCTGGAGGCAGCGGGCACGCCGGGGAAGCGTACGGGCGGCAGGTCGGCCACCAAGGACACAACAGACTGGCGCACCGCAGAGCTCTACCTGGAGCGACGCGGCGAGCGTTCAATCGTCGGCAACGTCTACAAGGCGAAGGTCGAAAACGTCGTCGCGGGCCTCGAGGCCGCGTTCGTGGACATCGGATTCGAGAAGAACGGCTTTCTGCACGTTGACGACATCGTCGTTGACGGTAAGCAGGTCGCCAAGCGAGGTACCGGTCGCGGCGCACGCATCACTGACCTGTTGAAAAGCGGCCAGGAGATCGTCGTGCAGGTCACAAAGGACCCGCTCAAGACCAAGGGTGCGCGGCTCACGATGCAGCTCGCGATCCCTGGCCGCTACATGGTCTTCGTACCGAGCGGCGAGGGCGTCGGCTTTTCGCGCCGCCTCGAGGACAAAGAGCGTCTGCGCCTCAAGCGCGAGGCCCGTGGCCTCGACCTGCTCGGCGGCGGAGCGATCATCCGCACCGCGGCGCGTGGCGCCACGCACGAGGACTTCGTCCGCGAACTGATCTACCTGAACATGCTCAACGACGTGCTCGACCGTCGCGCCGATGAAACTCCCGCGCCGGCGATGATCTTCCAGGAAGCAGACCTCTCGATCCGCGTTATCCGCGACGTCTTCACGGACGAACTCGATGAGGCGCTGATCGACGATGAGGCACAGTACGAGCGCGTCAAATCGTTCCTCACGCGCACCGCACCCGAGCTTTCGGACCGCGTTGTGCGGTACGAGGAGCCCAAGACCACGCTCTTCGAAAAGTACGGCGTAGAGGAAGAGATCCTCAAGATCCTCTCCACGCGTGTGGACCTGCCCAGCGGCGGCTACCTGATCATCGAGCACACCGAGGCTCTGACGATCATCGACGTCAACACCGGTTCATTCACCGGTCGAGGAAAGGCGCGTGGCCTCGAAGAGACGATCACGCACACCAACCTCGAGGCAGCAGAAGAAGCAGTGCGCCAGATCCGGCTGCGCGACATCGGCGGAATCATCGTCATTGACTTCATCGACATGGCGCGCGCGAGCAATCGCGACGCCGTGCTCAAGGTCATGCGCAAGTCGCTGGACGAGGACCGCACCAAGACTCACGTCGTCGAGATCTCGCCGCTCGGCCTGGTCGAGATGACGCGCCAGAACGTCACCGATGGCGTGCGCGAGATCATGACCAAGGTCTGCCCGGTCTGCAACGGCGAGGGCGTCGTGCTCTCAGAAGAAACGGTCGCGCTGCACGTCGAAAGGCACATTCGCGAATACATCGCTGAGAACCCCAAGCCCGAGGCATACCTGGTACAGATCAACCCGCGCGTCACAGACGCACTGCTGCACAAGATGGGCTCACCGATCGCCCACCTCGAGATGGAGACCGGCAAGGCAATCCTGTTTGAAGGTGGCGATGGTCTGCCACTCGAACACTTCGCCGTGACCTTCGAGGGCACGGTCAAGAAGGTCGAGGAGAAGGCGCTGCCCTTCCAGATGGGCGACGAAGTGATGGTTCACGTCGTTGAGCCGCACATGTACGAGGACGACGCTGCCGTGGCCAAGCTTGACCACTACATCATCGCCATTGAAGGGGCCATGGATCGCATCGGGACGAAGGCGCTCGTGCGCATCAAGGATGTCGGCCGCAACGTCGCCAGGGCAGAGATTGCCGACGATGGGCCGCCCAAGCAGGCTCGCAAGAAGCCCGCTGCCGCAGCCTCGAACGGCAAGCAGAGCAACGGAAATGGCGTGGTCGCCGAAGATGGCAAGGACGACCAACTAGAATCCTCCGGAACTCGTGCCCCTCGCCGTCGTGGCAGTAGGGGTGGCCGAGGTCGTTCGCGCGCCAAGACCGGCGGCGACTCGCTTGGCAAAGAATCTTCTGAGAGCTAGAAAGACTTAACTGATGATGGCTACTGCCACAAAACAAAAGACTTACGCCGTCGTCGAAGTAGGCGGCAACCAGCACCGCGTAAGCGAGGGCGATTTCATCCTCGTGGACCGCATCGCCGACAAGGAGGGCGCGAAAATCGCCCTCAAGCCGCTGATGTTGCGCGGCAAGGATGTCGTTCTCGACGCCAAGGGCCTCGAGAAGGTCAAGGTCGAGGCCACGATTCGTGGTCACGAGCGCGGCGAGAAGATCCGCGTCTTCAAGTTCAAGCCCAAGCGTGGCTACAAGAAGACCCAGGGTCACCGTCAGGAGTTGACGCGCCTAGAGGTGACGAAGATCACCGGTGGAGCAGCCGCTGCAGCCAAGAAGCCGGCCGCAGCCAAGAAAGACGAGGAGTAGCCAATGGCTCATAAAAAAGGTCTTGGATCCAGCAAGAACGGTCGCGATTCACAAGCCAAGCGCCTCGGCGTGAAGGTTTTCTCGGGCCAGACAGTCACCGGTGGCGAGATCATCGTCCGTCAGCGTGGCACCGTCTACAAGCCCGGCGAGGGCACTGGCATCGGTCGTGACCACACGATCTACGCGGCCCGCGAGGGCGTAGTTGACTTCTCGACCGGTCGTCGTGGCCGCGTCATCGCAGTCCACCCTGCCAAATAGGCGTTTCCAAAGAGTTCAGGGTCAAGCGCGGCATCGGCAAGCTCTAACCCGGCCACCTAGGATCACAGCGTGTTCTACGACCACGTGACATTTCGCGTGATCGCCGGTCGCGGTGGCAACGGCTCTGTTTCCTTCAGGCGCGAGGCTCACGTGCCCAAAGGCGGTCCCGACGGCGGAGACGGAGGCCATGGCGGAAACGTCGTGGTCGTCTGTGACGGCTCTCTTCGCGACCTGCAGCAGTACCGCGGGCGCGTTGAGTTCAAGGGCGATCACGGACATCACGGCGAGGGCAATCGTCGGCACGGCGCAACCGGAGAGGTCCTGGAGCTACGCGTACCTCCCGGAACTCGCGTCACTCGCGCCGACGGCTCACTCGAGGCCGAGCTGAACGAGCCCGGCGAGCAGGTGATCGTCGCGCGCGGCGGCACCGGTGGTCGCGGTAACAAGCAGTTCGCGACCAGCACCCAGCAGGCGCCTCGTTTCTCCGAGAGCGGTCTGCCGGGCGAAGAGGTGGAGCTTGACCTGCGGCTCAGGCTGCTCGCGGATGCCGGGCTCGTCGGGCTGCCCAACGCGGGCAAGTCGTCGCTGCTCGACCGCATGACGGCCGCCGCACCGAAAATTGCCAACTATCCGTTCACGACTCTTGAACCGGTGCTCGGAACGCTCGACGCCGAGGACCGTCAGCTGGTTCTCGTCGATATTCCGGGGCTGATCGAGGGAGCGCACGAGGGGGCGGGCCTTGGCCATGACTTTCTTGCGCACGTCGAGCGATGCAAGCTCTTGATTCACGTTTTGGATCTCGCCCCGCTCGACGGCTCTGATCCCGTCGAGAACTTCGAGACGATCGAAAACGAGCTCGCAGAGCACGACGGTCGGCTGGCGAGGCTTCCACGAATCCTCGCTCTGAGTAAGTCCGACCTCGTAGCGCCGGAGGCGGGCGCTGAGGCGCTCGAAGAATGGCGCGAGCGACTGGGCGATCGGATGCTCGCCTTCGTGCTCACCTCATCGGCCACGCGGGAGGGGCTCGACGAGCTGCGCTCGGCAATCTTCAAGCACGTGCCTGCCGAGATCGAGGCCTCGCACTACATCCCGGGTGTCGGAGAAGTTCGTGCGCCGATCATCGATCGACCCGAACACATCGTCTACAAGCCCCTCGACAAGGACGGCTTCTCGGTAGAACCAATCGCCCCGCGCGTCTTCGCTGTTCGCGGCAAGGGCATCGAACTTCTGCTCAAGCGCTTTGACGTCGGCAACGACGAGGCCCTCCGTCACGTCGAGCAGCGACTACGGTCGATCGGAGTAATCCGTGAGCTCGAACGCAAGGGTTTTGAGTCGGGCGACGAAATAGAGATCGCGGGCGAGCGTTTCGAGCTCGACGTCTGATGCCATGCACAGTCGAGCAGTAGGTTTAGCGCCATGTCCGTAGTGATCAAAATCGGTTCGAATGTGGCGACCGACGAGTCCGGAGCGATGCGCCGCGACATCGTCGAGTCGATAGTTGCCCAGGCCGCCGAACTGCACAAATCCGGCACCAATGTCGTGATGGTCACCAGTGGCGCCATCTCGCGCGGGATCCAGCTGCTGGGGTTACCCGGACGGCCGACTGCGATGGCAGAGTTGCAGGCTTCCTCTGCGGTCGGGCAAGGGCAGGTCTACTCCGCTTACGACAAGCTTTTCGACGCGCACGGCATCTCGACGGGACAGATTCTTCTGACTGCGACTGACTTCTCCACGCGCTCGACGTACGTGAATGCAAAACAGACGCTGCGCACGCTGCTCGACTGGCACGTCGTCCCGGTGATCAACGAGAACGACACAACCGCGACCGACGAGATCACCTTCGGCGACAACGACTTCCTGGCGGCGCAGGTCGCGATCCTCGTGGAGGCGCGCCGGCTCGTCCTGGCAACCGACATCGACGCGCTCTACACGGCCGATCCGGGCAAAGATCCCTCGGCTGAGCGAGTCGCCAAGGTCGATGATTTTTCTGAGCTTGACGGCTTGGCGATCGGTGGATCGGCCAGCGCGATCGGTTCCGGCGGCATGCGCTCAAAGGTGCGCGCTGCGGAGATCGCGACTGCCGGCGGAATCGACGTCGTGGTCTGCGGCGGCAAAAAGCACGGCGCGGTCGCGCGCGCGGCTGCCGGCGACACGGGGGAGGGCACGCACTTTGCTGCTCACTCGCAACCGCAGAGCAGCTTCAAGCTCTGGATCCGGTACGCCAAGGAAGCCAGCGGCGCGTTGGCTGTTGACACCGGCGCCGAACGTGCGCTGCGCGAGAAGGGAACGAGCCTTCTGCCGGTTGGGATCTCTGAAGTCTCGGGCGATTTTGCGGCCGGCGATGCAGTGGACATATTTGTCAATGGCGGCGGCAAGCAGCCGATAGGAAAAGGAATAGTCAATTACAACGCCGATGAGCTGCGCAGGATCAAAGGACTAAAGTCGGAAGCAGTTCAAGAACTGATGCCGCACGCCACGGACGAGGCAGTCCACCGAGACAATCTGGTGCTCACTTAGATGAACAACGAAATAGAAATGACATCCGCCGAGGACTTCGACGGCACGACGGTGAACGCGAGCACGGACTACGAGATCCGCGAGCTGACCACGAGCGAAGCCGACATCGAGCAGATCTATCCGATCCTGCATCAGCTGCGCGACCACCTTTCCAGGGAAGATTTTGCCGAGCGTTATGTCGAGACCTTCGAGGCATCGAACTACCGGGTCATCGGCGTGATGGTCGGCGAAGAGCTGCGTGCGATCGCGGGCTTCCGCTTTCTTCTGAACATGGCCGTCGGCAACGCGCTCTACATCGACGACCTGGTCGTCTCTTCGGAGTGGCGATCAGAGGGCTACGGAGCCGCGCTGGTCAAGTACCTCGAGGGCGTTGCAATTGCGATCGGCGTGGATGCGATCCGCCTGGACTCAGCTGTGCACCGCCTGGACGCCCACCGCTTCTACGAGCGTGAGGGCTTTTACTTTTACTCCAAGCACTTCGTTCGGGAGCTCTAGCCCTGGGCGCCACGCCGGCGCCGTCAGAAAGTCGTAATTTCCGACCCACCTGTCCCACCCGGTGTGACAGGTGCCTCGCAATTTGCGTAAATGGTGGGAGCAACCTCGAGACCTGGTCCGTGTTCCAAGTAGCAATGCATCTCCGCCACCCACGCTCAATCCTCACCCTTCTATCGATGCCGGTTTTGCTGGCGGCGCTGCTTGTCGCCACTCCGGTCGGAGCAGCTCCGAAGAAGTCGAAGACCCCCACCGTCAAGGCCGGCTACTTCCCCAACTCCTGCAGCCGCCCCAAAACCCACGCAGCCGAACGCACCCTGCAAAAAGGCGATTCTTGGCGCTTCTCCAAGCCGTACGAATTCCCGTTCTACGGATACACCTCGCGCGGCATGAGCTCGGTGATCTGGGGATTCATTCGCAACAGCGATGTGCGCACCGCGCCGTATCCCTCACCCAACCTGCCGTCGTGTCGCGTCGGTCGATTTGGCACTGAGGACCGTGCTGCACGCAAAGCCGGCAAGTACTTTGAGATGCTCGAGCCGATCGACGGTCAGTACAACTACGAGTTCAGGGACACTTTCGATCGTCCGATCGCCTCGCTGACCTGGAAGGAAGAGTCGCCAATCTCGTACTACCCGTCCCGTTGGGGTTGGTACATCAACGGAGAGTGGGCCGGCCGCGAGGCGACGCGCGGGTTCGAGGTGCAGTCGAAGGCTTGCAAGCTGATGACGGTCCCCGTCACGATCACGGATGCCGCAGGCCAGCTCGTGACGAGCTACCAATGGGTGCGCGACCCCCGCTATGTGATGGTCTCTTTTGCTCCAAATCTCGGAGCCCCTGGAAGGGGCGCCACACCCAAGGGTGTCAAGAATCTTCGAGTGCGGGCATTCCTCGACCGTCGTGCGATTCCGCCCGAGCTGCTTTCGATCGCTGACGGATATGACCAGGGATGTGGCGAGTCGACCCTGCCACAGCGACTCGACGCGCAGACGCTCAAAGCCTTTTTCTTTGACAGCGGCATCGGTCCCAACAATTCATATCTTCGCGGCTACTACTTCGGAGAAGGGAAGACGACGATCCAGACCCTTCCCGGCGAGTCGAAGCTCTACAACACGTACCCGCTGAACGTCTACAACCCGCGACCGCACTACAACGATTCCACCTACGCCATGGCAAACACCACCGGTGTAGCGGGCGGCGGCATCGTGCGGGGAATCGTCCAGAGCACGCGCGACCGCTTCTTGCTCTACGACGAGATGCGTTACTGCGACCCGAACTACACGTTGCGGAACATGAAACTGCGCAAGGGCAAGAAGACGTACGCCAAGTCTCTCTACTTCCGGCCCTACACCTACAGCGCGGAGAACAAGAAGTCAGTGCGCTGGGTGTTCGGGCGAATCGAGCCAGATCCCACGACGTTGACTGCTGAACAGGCGGTCGCGCGCAACAACCCGGCCAGCCAGCGGCTCTACGCCTGGTTCCCGATCAACTGCGATCGCTGACCTGCAACCTCGGTTGCTACTGGAGCGCTATAACTCCAAATGGACGTTAATCGCTCCATATGGACGAAAAACGATCCAAGGGCGCTTTCTAATGCACATTGGCCCGGCCACACCTCGGCGCAGCGAGTGCTCTCTGCGGCGATGCTCGAACGCGTTGGTGTTCACGGCAAGGAGATGTCCAAGAAGCTGAAAAAGCTTGTAGACCTGAAGGATAAGGCCCAATATGGACTCGGCGAAGTCAGCATTGCGGAGGTCAAGGCGTCGATACGGGCATTGGAATCTCTCATCGACTTGGCGGAGAAAGTCCGCCCCACATGAGGGCTTCGCGCCGGTCGCCCGGTACCGTGTAGGTACTGATGGCTACCGCTCAAAAGACCGTTACAGACATCTGCGCCGAGGCCAAGACCGCCTCGCGTGAACTCAGCTTGCTTGATCCCGAGACCAAGAATCGCGCGCTGAACGCGATCGCCGACGCGCTGGACGCGAAGGCCGATCAGATCGTCGCCGCAAATGCAAAGGACCTCGAGGCCGGCCGGGAGAACAATCTCGAAGCAGCGTTGATGGACCGCTTAATGCTGGACCACGACCGACTCGCGTCAATCGCCAACGACGTGCGCAAGATCGCCACGCTCGAAGACCCCGTCGGTCGCCTGATCCGCGAGTTCAAGCTCTACAACGGGCTCGATGTTCGCAAGATCGCAGTTCCGCTGGGCGTGATCGCGGTCGTCTACGAGGCTCGACCGAACGTCACGATCGATGCCGCCGCGCTTTGCCTGAAGAGTGGAAACGCGATCGTTCTTCGCGGGTCGTCGATCGCCACCAACTCCAATGCCGTCCTGGCGCAGGTCGCGCGCGACGCGGTCGCAAGCGCTGGAGTTCCAGAAGCCGCGATCTCGATCGTCAACGGCGGCGACCGCGACGAGCTGAGAGACCTCGCAACTCAAGAGGGAGTGATCGACCTGATCATCCCGCGTGGAGGCGAAGGTCTGAAGCACGCCTTGAAATCCGTCGCAACCGTTCCCGTGATCTATGCAGCCGCCGGTAACAACCACGTCTACATCGACGCGTCAGCAAATCTCGACTGGGCCGAGGAGATCGTCGTCAACGCGAAGGTCCAGCGCCCGGGCGTCTGCAACGCAGCAGAAACGCTGCTCGTGCACGAGGACGTCGCCAAAGAGTTCCTCCCACGCATACTCAAGCGACTCGAAGCCGAGGGCGTCGAGCTTCGCGCAGATGCGCAGGCACGCGCGCTGGCCGGGGTGGAGTCCGGCGAGATCGCCGCGGCTCAAGCCGCCGACTGGGACACCGAATATCTCGCACTGATCCTCGCCGTCCGCGTCGTGGATTCAGTTGAGGCCGCAATCGAACACGTAAACCTCCATGGCACGGGCCATTCCGAGGCGATCGTCACGGATTCCAATACTGCGGCGCACAAGTTCACCTCGCAGATCGACGCTGCCTGCGTGTACGTGAACGCCTCGACGCGTTTCACCGATGGCGGCGAGTTCGGCCTCGGCGCCGAAATTGGCAATTCCACGCAGAAGCTCCACGCCCGTGGACCGATCGCCCTGCGCGAGCTCTGCTCGTACAAGTACGTCGTCGAAGGCGACGGACAGGTTCGCTCGTAGTAATGCGCGTCGGAATCCTCGGAGGCACATTCAGCCCGATCCACCACGGCCACGTGATCTGCGCGCAAGAAGCGCGCGTGCAGCTCGAACTGGACGTCGTGCGCCTTATGCCGGTCGGCACGCCGCCACATCGCCAGCTCGAGGCCGATGAGGATCCAGGCGACAAGCACCGGCTTTCGATGGTTCGATTAGCGGTGATCGGCCAGCCCGGACTTGAGATTTCGACCGCCGAGCTGGAGCGTGAGGGCACGTCTTACACCGTCGATACGCTGGCTGAATTGGTTGATCAAGAACCAGACGCGCAGTTCACGCTTATCATCGGTGCCGACCAGGCGATGTCTTTCGGCAACTGGCGCGAACCCGAGCGCATCGCCGAAATGGCCGAGATTGCGGTGGCCACAAGGGTCGATCACAACCGTGATGAGGCAATTGCAGAAGTGATCCGGGCAACCGGCGGCAAGGAGCCAATTGCCTTCGCGATGCCCCGCATCGACATCTCATCCACTTTCATACGCGAGCGCATTTATCGCGGTCACACCGTTGCGCACCTTGTGCCGGCGGGAATTCCAGAATTGATTGAAGAGGCACAGCTGTACAGATGAGCAAGACCACAGAAAACACAATCACCGGCGAGCAGATCGCCCGCCGCGTCGCCGAGATGCTGGACGACAAAAAGGGCGTCGACATTGTCGCGCTCGACGTCCGCGGCCTGGCAAACTTTGCCGACTACTTCGTCTTTGCGACTGGCCGCAGCGACCGCCAGACCAAGTCGCTGCACGACGCGGTTCGCGAGGGTATGAAGGTCGATCCCGAAATGCTCCCGGTGCACACCGAGGGCGAGCGCGAGCGCCGCTGGATCCTGCTCGACTACGGCGACGTGATCGTCCACCTGATGATCCCCGAGGTCCGCGAGTACTACCGCCTCGAACAGCTCTGGAGCGACGCTCCGCAGCTGCAGCTGGAGCTGTCGGCGCAAGAGGCCATTGCCACCGACGACGCTGCGTAGGCTCGGCCGCCTGTGGCGCGCATAACCGACACACACCTTGTCGTGCACCGCGGCCTTCGCATCCCAATGGCCGAGATCGAGCTGCGTGCCTCGCGATCCTCGGGCCCGGGCGGTCAGCACGCCAACAAGACTTCGAGTCGAATCGAAGCCGTCTACGACGTGACAAAGTCTGCCGCGCCCACGGAATCGCAGCGGGCAAAGATTGTCCATAAATTCGGCCCTGTCGTGCGTGCCACCGCGCAGGATGAGCGCTCACAGCTGCGCAATCGCGAGCTCGCGCTGATGCGTCTGGGGATGCGCCTCGCCGACGCGCTGACAGTGCGCCGGAGCCGCGTGGCGACCAAACCTTCGCGCGCGGCCAAGCAAAAGCGAATCACCGCGAAACGCGCCCGCTCCCAGACCAAGGCAGCTCGGCGCAGGCCGGGCGCCGAGGATTAGTCCTGCTCGGTCTCGGGGACCTCGGGAAGGCGCCGAAACGGCAGAAAGATCATCGCCGCGACCATCGCCACGACGGTCATCGCGGCGACCCAGCCGAAGGCGGTCGCGTAGGCATCCGAGACAGCGGCAGTCTTGATCGGTGAGAGTGAATCAAGCGCTGCCGTGGCTGAAAGCCCGGGGATCGGCGAGTCGGCGAGAAGCTGAGAGAGCACGATGCTCAGCACAACGGTGCCGATCGCGGCGCCCGACTGCTGGACGATGTTGATCGAGGTGCTCGCGCGCGCGACCTGAGGCTTTGTCAGCGTGCGCATGGCGCCCGAGAACATCGGCACCATCGTCACGCCCATGCCGGCACCCATCACGAAGACGCTCGCCGCGAAGTAGAAGTATCCAGTCGTAGGGGTGAGGTCGGTCAATGCCCAGAACGACAGGGCGATCAGCCCGAGACCGACCGGCACGATCCGACCGATCGGCACCCGATCTGCCAGCCAACCTGCGATCGGTAGCGCGATCACCGCGCCCAATCCCTGAGGTGCGAGCAACAGTCCTGTGCTCGACGGCGACTCGCCGCGGACCGTCTGCAGATACAGCGGCAGAAGCAGCAATCCGCCGAACACAGCAATCAGACCGAGAAACAGGGTACCCGTGCAGGCCCCGAAGATTCGGTCCTTGAACAGCCGCAGGTCGATCAACGCATGCGTTGCGCGGAGCGAGTGGCGTGTGAACAGCCAGAGCGCGGCGAAGCCGACGGCCACCGGGATCAGCACCCGCGGCGATGCGACGGTGACTCCCGCGATTGCGTTGATCTGGGCGATTCCGAAGATCACCGCCGCAAGTCCCGGGATCAGGAGTGCGAATCCCAACCAGTCCAGCGGAGCATGCGGTTGAGGCCTGTCGAACTCCAGGTAGCGCCAGGACATCATCAAAGCCACGAGCCCGATCGGGAGGTTGATGAAAAACACCCAGCGCCAGGAGAAGCTCTCGACGAGCCAACCGCCGAGCACCGGACCGAGGATCGGTCCGAGCAGAATCGGGATTCCGAGCACTGATATCACGCGACCCACGCGTTCCGGGCCTGCGGCGTGGGTGAGGATCGTCATTCCGGCTGGCATCAGCATGCCGCCACCGATTCCTTGAAGCACGCGGAAGGCGATCAGTGACTCAGCGCTCCACGCCAGACCAGAGAGCGCCGATCCGAGCAGAAAGATCGAGAGCGTGGCCAGATAAAGGCGTTTGGTGCCAAAGCGGTCGGCGGCCCAGCCCGTCAAAGGAATCACCAGCGCGAGAGCCAGCGTATAGCCGGTGATCGTCCACTGGATCGTATTCAGCGGGCTACCGAAATCCGCAGCGATCGCAGCGATCGCGACGTTCACAACCGTAGTGTCGAGGATCGACATAAACGAAGCGAGGACGACCATCAGCGAGACCATGACCAGCTTGCGGTCAAGTCTGCGCCAGGCCGGAGCTGACGATGATCCGGGCCCCCCCGAAGTTACTGCCGAGTTTTCAGTGTGCACTAGTTTCCAGCCTCAGTCGCCCCACCGGGCGTGCTGCGGTGCGATGAGACTATTAGCAATCACATTTGGCACACGGGGCGATGTAGAGCCCTTCCTGACCCTGGGCTCCGGGTTGGTCGAGGCAGGCCACGAGGTGCGCCTGGTCTCACACGCGGCATTCGAGGGTCTCGCGAGCGGATCCGGCATTGAGTTCGTCGGCTCATCCGGTCGCGGTATGCGCGAGATCATCGAGAGCGAAGAGGCTCAGGAGCTGATGCGCAGCGTCGGAAATCTGCTGACGCTCCCGCGGCGGCTCGAGCATCTCTTCGCCGACGATATCGACCTGCTCTATGAATCGGTCGACGCGGCCGCACGCGACGTTGACGCGATCCTCGCCTTCCCGGCAACCTTTCCAGCACTGGATGTCGCCGAACTGCGCGGAATCCCAGTTGTGCAGATCCACCATGTACCCGCGATGCCGACACGCGCATTCCCGCCCGCAGTCAACTTCGTCCACCGCGAATCGCTCGGCCGAGTTGGCAACCGTCTCGCGTACTCGGCCGACGCAGCCGCCGCGACGCTCGCGATGCGTCGCCCGGTGAACGCCGCCCGCCGGCGAGTCCTGCGAACGCGGCGACGCGGAGTGATCGGAACGCTGCGCCAGCGCAACAACTACAAGGGCGCGCTCGTCGGGGTGAGCCCGCACGTGCTGCTGCCGCCGCCGGACTGGCCCGAGAGAGTTGAGACCTGCGGCTACTGGTGGCCGCGCGGAGTTGACGCGCCGCCACTCAATACAGAGGTCAGAGCTTTCCTCGACCGCGATGGTCCGGTGATCTTCTTCACGCTTGGCTCGACTGCGCTCGATGACCCCGAGCGCATCACCGAAGTTGTCTGCCGCGCGGCGCGTGAGGCGGGTGCGCGACTCCTGCTCCAGCGCGGCTGGAGCGGCTTGGGGGATGGGGCGGAGTCCGAGGACGTGATGGTTGTGGACGATCTTTCCTATCCCGAGCTCTTTGATCGGGTCACGGCAGTCGTGCACCACGGCGGCGCTGGAACCACTGCCCTGGGCCTACGACACGGCCGCCCGAGCATGGCGATCCCGGCGATCGCCGATCAGTTCTTCTGGGGACACCGAATGCAGGCCCTCGGCGTAGGGCCGCGTCCGCTGGCGCTCCGGCAGCTGACGCAACCTGAGGTCGCGGTTCGTATGCGCAGCCTGGTCGAGGATCAACGCTATTTGGAGCGCGCGACGATCCTCTCCAACCTGCTTGCGAACGAGGACGGCGTGGCAAATGCCGTAGCCGCCCTCGATCGCATGCTGGTTCAGTAGGGATTCCGATCAGCGGCGGCGGAACGACCGCGTGCTGACTCCGACGTTTCCTGCCGCATCGGTGGCCCTCACGGTGACCGTGTAGGTGCCGCGCTTGAGGCCTGAGTACGTCTTGGGCGATGTACAAGCCGACTGCGCCGACGCGGTCGGACCGCTCAGCTGGCAGGTACGGCCGGTGACCCCGACGTTGTCGGTCGCGGTGAAGACGACCGAGACCGAACTACCGCTGATCGACTGACCTGCAGTGGGCGAAGTGATCGTCACGACGGGCGCAGTGGTGTCAGCGGGCGCGACATTTACGGTGAACGTCGTCGATGCGCTTGCGGAGTTTCCGGCGGCGTCGATCGCCGTGACGGCGATGGTGTGCGAGCCGTTGGAAAGACCTGAGTACGCCTGACCTGCGGAGCAGACCGTAGCCGCACCCGCGTCGAGTCGACAGGTGGTGCCGGTCACGCCGACATTGTCAGTGGCAGTGAAGTTCAGCGTTGTGCTCGATGACGCGATCGTGGAGCCGGTCTGCGGCGAGCTGATTGACACAACCGGGGCCTGAGTGTCGGACGGCGGACCCGTCTGGACCGAGAACGTACGGACGAACGTGCTCGACCATCCAAGGCTGTCCGTGGCGTTGATGGTGAAGGAATGTGAACCGTTCGCGAGACCTGTCAGCTCGACGTGACCGTGGCCGTCGGTGGACGTGCAGTCGGTCGCCGAAGCGCCGTCAAGACTGCAGTTGGCTGTGAAGACATTCGCATCGGAGATCATCACATGCACTGAGGTGCTGGCACCGGAGAGGACCGCGCCTTCGGTGGGGTCGGGTACCGAGACGATTGGTGCCTTGGTGTCGACGGCGAACGAGACGCTCCTCGATCGCTTGCCTGTAGCGTTGGTCACCGCGATCTGAAGCGTGTACGCGCCGTCGGCAACGCTTGGCGTGCCGAGCAGGCTGGCGATGCTGACCGGCGACGCGCAGGGCACCGGTGCGGAGCGGTTGATCTGGCAGGTTACGCTTGTGGCACCGCTGGTGGTGAACGAGGCCGAGACTGCGCTGCTCGTGCCTGTCGAATTGGCGGCAGGCGAAGTGATGCTCACGGACGGCAGCCCGCTTGTCGACGGGGGCGTCATCGTCGGATTGACGTACGCAAGCGCGATGCCCATCACCGAATCGAGTTCCTGCGAGTGTTCAGGCCCGGCGTAATATCGCGCGTTCAATCGCAGGGTGTCGCCCTGGGTCATCCACCCAGCGGGCGCGCCGAGCGGGCTGCCATAGCAGGAGGTCATCGACGAGATTCTCTTGCGGCCGATCGGAAGACTCGTGTCGATGAAGCCCGGCGACTCACCGAAACCGGGCTGCGAAACACAGAGGTCAGTACCGCGGTTGATGTTCTCGACCTGCAGGTTCAGCGAGTCGTCGTGCAGGTGGCCGGCAGTGCCGACCATCGCGCCCGAAATCGGTGCCGTCACATCCAACGTTTTGTCGCTGAGGCCGGAAGGCACACTGAATTCCGAATCTCCGCAGCCGTCGGCGTCGAGCCAGACCGGCCGCACGGCAGTGCGCGAAGTGTTGTCTGCGCCCGTTGCCCACTTGTATTCGACTTCGATGTAGACGGTCTGAGGACTTGCCTTGACGTTCATCAAGTCTGCAACCAGGTGCAACTGGTCAGTGGAACCAAGCTTGACCCCGAAGTTGCTGCCGGTGAAGTCCACCGGCGTGCGCTCGTTGCCCGAGGCAAAGATCCGCTCCGTGAACTGACTTCCCGCTACGCCGCCGAAACCGGTCGGGCACATTGCGTCCGTGCGGCCGCCTCCGCTGGCCATCAACACCATGTGGTGCATCATGGCGTCTGTGTTCCAGTTGGCTGTGGTGCCGTCGGCGTAGACCATGTTGGCCTTCATACCGGTGAGCGTGCAGGCAGCACCTGGGCAGGGCCTCTGCACGTTCAATGACAGTTGGTTTTCGATCATCCCCATACCGGCTTTGCCCGCGTTTGGGTCACCGTTGCCGGCTGGGATCGTGTACGGACCGTACTTGACCGTGGTTGTGCCGATCGCCGCTTGCGAAGTCGCGGCAGTGACAAGAAACATCGTGACGAGCACACAGAGCGTGATCGTCATTCGAATAGGACGCGTCGTCATGTTCTCTCCCCCCCAGGAGTCAGATTGGCCACGCGCGTCACGCGCGACGGCTTGCGTTCAGCGAATACTAACGACCAGTCGACGGCGGCAGCAGACGATGGAGCTAGACGGGTTCGAACCGTCGACCTCTTGCATGCCATGCAAGCGCTCTACCAGCTGAGCTATAGCCCCGTGCGAGCGGTGATCTTAGCGGTCAGCCGGGTGCGTTCAAACGTGTCGCTGCTGCACTTTCGGTTGCTTATTACTCATGGGGTATTAAGGCATCGTCATTTTGTCCAGTGTTACCCGCTATTTGCGTGTTTTCTTACCCCGTTTGGTTCAACAATTAATGCTGATAGGCCGATGAAACAGGCATGGCAGACTCTTGGCTGATCCGCGACGGTATGGACCGTGAGCGGATGCTCGACATGGATAAGCGCATCCAGCCGCTTCGGACGGCGGCGCTTGGCGTGCTCGGAGCGACTCTGCTCATCGGTACGCCGTGGATGGGCGTGCGCACAATCGGCGCGTTGTTGATTGCCGTAATCGTCGCTGGAATCTTTTTCAAGGTCGCAGCCTCGAAAACGGAAGACTTCGAAAAGCCCGAATACGTTCTCTTTGCGGGCTGGGCCGGAGCGGAGGTCTTGATCGCGATCTGCATCGTGATCACCGGCGGGGCCACGTCGCCGGCACTTGCGTGGATGGCGATTCCAGTCGTGACTTTGAGCGCTCGCTTCTCGACTCGCGGAGTCGTCGTTGGCGTAGTCACAACTGAACTTCTTTTGATTGCGGCGATCCTGTCGCGCAACACCGATGCCATTCTGGACAATCCGATGTATCAGGGGGCGAGCGTCGCCCTGGTCCTTTCCGTCGCCATCCTCTCAACAGCGCTGATGCGTTCAGACGTCGAGCACCGAACCGAAGCCGTGATCGACCCGCTCACCGGTCTGCTAAACCGCACCGCCCTGCGCAATCGCACCGTGGAGCTAGCGCAACGCTCTGCCTACACCGCCGAGCCTGTGGGCGTGATCGTCGCCGACATCGACCACTTCAAGCGCATCAACGACCAGCACGGGCATGCCGTCGGCGACGCAGTGCTCAAGGACATCGCCTACGTGATGCGCAAGGAGCTGCGTGCCTTCGACCTTGCTTACCGAATCGGCGGCGAGGAATTTCTCGTGCTTCTGCCGGGCGCGAACTCCGAAGAAGCGAAGGAATTCGCCGACGAGCTCCACAAGGTGCTTGGCGCTGCCCCACGCGG
Source organism: Solirubrobacterales bacterium (assembly GCA_016185345.1). GTDB lineage: Bacteria > Actinomycetota > Thermoleophilia > Solirubrobacterales > JACPNS01 > JACPNS01. The sequence goes on from JACPNS010000021.1 coordinate 257,005, forward strand.
CGGGCAGGCCGTCACGATGAGCTTTGGTGTGAGCGCATCTCGATACGGCGACATCTTCGATTACGACAAGATCTTCGAGCACGCCGACGCGGCGCTCTATCTCGCCAAGAACAGTGGCCGCGACCAGGTTCGCGTTGCCGACGATGAGAAGAGCGTGGCCGGTGCCGGCGGCGGATTTGCGCGCCACGCTTCGCGCGCAAGCTGAACCACCCGGACTGATCCGGTCGCCGAGCAGCTACGAATACAAGTCGTGGCTCACTACAAAGCGATTGTGAATACTGAACTTCCGCCTGAGCAGGCGTTTGCGCTCATGGCCGACTTCTCCAACGCGGAGGGCTGGGATCCAGCCACGATTGAATCCAAACAACTTGGCGACGGCCCGGTAGCAGCCGGCGCACGCTTCGAATTGACTATGGAGATCTTCGGCCGTGAAAACTCGATCGTCTACGAGATCGTCGAATTCGACGCGCCGAATCGGGTCGTACTTCGCGGCGAGAACTCGGGCTCGGTTTCGATCGACGAGATCTCCGTGGCGCCGCACGAAAGTGGCTCGACTGTTACCTATGAAGCAACGGTAACCATGAAAGGCGCATACAAAGTGATCGGTCCGCTGTTCGCGCCCGTCTTCAAGAAGATGGGCGACGAGGCGCGCGAAAAGATCGCGCCCTGGCTCAATCAGCACGCGTCCGTCCCCTCGTGAGTCCGCGCCGCGTCGCAGTAATCGGAGCGACCGGCTACGTCGGTGGGCGCCTGCTTGACCGACTGGTTGCCGACGGCTTTGCCGTATCGGCGCTCGCACGAACACCGGCGAAGCTGGCGAGTGCGGTGACCGCCGCTGAGGGTGCGATCGCCGTGCACCGCGCGGATGTGCAAGACGTGGACTCGCTCGCCGAAGGGCTGGAGGGATGCGAAGCCGCGCTCTATCTCGTTCACTCGATGGGCGAGGGAGCGAGCTTCGTGGACACAGACACCGTCGGCGCGAGAAACTTCGCAGTCGCCTGCGAGAAGGCCGGCGTCGGCCAGATCATTTACCTGAGCGGGCTCGGTTCCGAGGACGGCGATCTCTCCGAACACCTCAGCAGTCGGCACGCGACCGGAGATGCCCTGCGCGAAGGTTCGGTGCCCGTAACTGAGCTGCGCGCCGCGATCGTCGTTGGATCGGGGAGCGCGAGCTTTGAGATCGTCCGCGATCTTTCACGCAAGCTTCCTGTGATGGTCGCTCCGAAGTGGGTCAGCAGTCGCTGCGAGGCGATCGGGATCCGCGACGTGGTCAGCTATCTCGTGGGCACGCTCGACGAGCCGCGCACGCTCGGTCAGACGCTCGACATCGGCTGCGGCGAAGTCTTGACTTACCGCCGGATGATGGAGATCTGCGCCGAGGAGCAGGGGCGCAAGTGCGTGATCATCACCGTTCCAGTTCTTACGCCGCGCCTCAGTTCGTACTGGCTCCACCTCGTGACGAGCGTTGACATGAAGATCGCCCGACCGCTGATCGAGGGCCTGCGCAACGACGTCGTCACCCAGGATCATCGGATTCGCGAGTGGATGGATGTTGAACCAGCCGACTACCGCACGTCGGTGCGCCGCGCGCTTGACCGCGAGCTCGGCCGAACTCGTCGCGAGTCGCGTTGGACGGACGCGGGGCTGCCCGCAAAGGTGAAACCTTCGGTCAAAGCATTCAAGGACAGTCGCAAGTTCGAGACGTCGCTCGCTCCGGAAGAGCTTTTCAGGCGCATTTCCCGCATCGGCGGGTCGTTCGGTTACGGACGCACCGCAGACATCCTCTGGAAGATTCGCGGGCTGATCGACCGAATCGGCGGCGGACCGGGACTACGCCGCGGTCGTCCGTTCGGCGCCACGTTGCACACCGGCGACGTTGTTGACTTCTGGCGCGTCGTGGATGTGGATGAGCCGGCGAGCCTTGAGCTTGTTGCCGAGATGCGCGTCCCGGGCGAGGCCCGGCTTTCGTGGCGGATCGAGCCGACGGAATCCGGTTCAACGCTGGTGCAGACGGCCACACTGACCAACGAGAATCTGCTTTCGGGCCTCTACTGGTACTCGATCGCCCCGGCGCACAACTGGGTCTTCAACCGCATGGCGCGGCACCTGATGTCTGCTTGACTTGAAGACATGTCAAAGAACCTCGTAATCACAGGAGCGTCGACCGGAATCGGCGCAGAAACGGCCCGCGCCGCAGTTGCCGCGGGCTGGAAAGTCGCGCTCGGCGCTCGCTCACTCGACAAGCTTGAAGCGCTGGTCGAAGAGCTCGGCGAGGGCAACGCGATCGCCGTCCAGACAGACGTCACGGATTTTGATCAGGTGCAGCGCCTGGTTGACGAGACGATCGAGCAGTACGGAAGCGTCGAGGGCGTCTTCGCAAACGCAGGATTCGGCGCCGCCCGCGGGTTCATGAATGAATCCGTCGAGCACTGGCGCGAGATGGTCCTGACCAACGTGCTCGGCGCCGCGCTCACGATCCGAGCGGCGATGCCGGCGATCATCGACAGCAAGGGCCAGTTCGTGCTGACCGGCAGTATCGCCGGAACTCGCGCGCTTCCCGGCTCGCTCTACTCGTCAACCAAGTTTGCAGTGCACGGCATGGCCGAGTCGCTCCGTCAGGAGCTCAACGGCACAGGAGCTCGCGTGACGCTGATTGCGCCGGGAATGGTTGACACCCCGTTCTTCGACAATGGTGCCGGCCCCGGCGCGCTGGTCGCCGAGGACATCGCCCGCGCAGTGATCTACGCGATCGAGCAGCCCGCGCATGTGGATGTGAACATGATGCTCGTGCGGCCGACGGCGCAAGATCTATAGCCGCCAGCCGCCCAACTAACCTCGCAGGCCATATATGGCCGACACAAGTGAAATCCAGCACCTCAAGTACGACCCGTCCCTGATCGAGCCGAAGTGGCAGAAGATCTGGGGCGACGAGAAGACTTGGCACGTCAGCAACAAGCCCGACGGACGCCCCAGCTCCTACGTGCTGGAGATGCTCCCATACCCGTCCGGCGAGCCGCACATGGGCCACATGAAGGTCTATTCAGTGGGCGACGCGCTCGCACACTACCGCCGCCGCAACGGCATGCGCGTGATGCATCCGATGGGCTACGACAGCTTCGGGCTACCGGCTGAAAACTTCGCTATCAAGACGGGCCGCCCGCCGCTCGAGTCAACTGAGGACGCGATCGCAGAGTTCCGTCGTCAGTTCGAGACCTGGGGCGTATCGATCGACTGGGACCGTGAGTTCGGCACCCACCAACCGACTTACTACCGCTGGACGCAGTGGATCTTCCTGAAGCTCTTCGAAGCTGGCCTCGCCTACCAGAAGGAAGCGGCCGTCAACTGGTGTCCGAACGACCAGACCGTGCTCGCCAATGAGCAGGTCGTGGACGGCCACTGCGAGCGCTGCGGCCACGCGGTCGAGATCAAGCAACTCAAGCAGTGGTTTTTCAAGATCACTGATTACGCCGATCGCCTGCTCAGCGATATGTCCACCGAGCTCGACGGTTGGCCGCAGAACGTCAAGACGATGCAGAAGAACTGGATCGGGCGATCTGAAGGCGCCGAGGTGATCTTCAAGTGCCACACGATCAGCGAGGACTATCCCGTCTTCACCACGCGCCCGGACACGCTCTTTGGCGCGACGTTCTTTGTGATGTCGCCCGAGCACCCCGACATCGCGCGCATCGCCGAAGGCACCGGTCAGGAAGAAGCTGTGCGCGAGTACGTCAACGCGAGCGCACAGAAGACAAAGGAAGAGCGCGGCGCCGACGACAAAGAGAAGACCGGCGTCTATCTCGGACGCACGATCACCAACCCGGTCAACGGCGAAGAGATCCCGATGTATGTCGCCGACTACGTCTTGATGGAGTACGGCACCGGCGCGATCATGGCCGTGCCCGCGCACGACCAACGCGACTACGAGTTTGCAGACAAGTTCGGGATCGAGATCCGACAGGTGATCGCTCCGGCGAGCGACGAGGTTGAAGTGCCTGAGGGCGCCGCCTACGTCAGTTCTACTGGCAGCGACGTGCTCGTCAACAGCGGCGAGTTCACGGGTGAGAGCTCAGTCGAGGCCAAGGCCAAGATCACCAACTGGCTGAAGGATTCGGGCCGCGGCGAGAGCACCGTCAACTACAAACTTCGCGACTGGTTGATCAGTCGTCAGCGCTATTGGGGTTGTCCGATCCCGGTGGTGCACTGCAAGGACTGCGGCACCGTTGCCGTTCCCGAGGCGCGCCTGCCCGTGGAGCTGCCCGAGATCAGCGACTACCTGCCCAAGGGCAAGTCGCCGCTTGCTGCCGCAACCGACTGGCTCGAGGTCACCTGCCCTGAGTGCAAGGGCCCGGCCGAGCGCGAGACCGACACGATGGACACGTTCGTCGATTCGTCGTGGTACTTCATGCGTTACACCGACGCGAAGAACGACCGCGAGCCGTGGCACCGCGCCGTGCTCAACGAGTGGATGCCGGTGGACAACTACATCGGCGGCGTCGAGCACGCGATTCTGCACCTGATGTACGCGCGCTTCTTCACGAAGGCGCTCCACGATCTTGGCCTGGTCGGCGCGACCGAACCATTCAAGAACCTCTTCACGCAGGGCATGATCACTCGCGACGGCGCAAAGATGAGCAAATCGCGCGGCAACGTGATCAGTCCGCGCAGCTATGTCGAGAAGTACGGCGCTGACACTGCGCGCGCCTACGTGCTCTTCATCGGCCCACCAGAGCAGGACGCCGACTGGGACGACAAGGGCGTCGAAGGAGTTCATCGTTTCCTTGCGCGGCTCTGGCGCCTTGGCCTTGAGGTCGAGACTGCTGGGGCTGGATCGGGCGTTGCCGCTCCAGAGTCGGTCAATTCCGATGCCGCGAACACCGTGATGCGCAAGGCCAGCTGGGCGATCGACAAAGTCACCGCCGACATGGAGGGCCGCTTCGCCTTCAACACCGCGATCGCCGCTGTGATGGAGCTGATCAATGAGCTCTACAAGCAGAAGGAAGCGCTGGTCAGCGAGGGCGGCGAGAGCGCCCAGGCGTTGCGCTTTGCCGCCGCATCTGCCGCTTCGTTGCTGTTCCCGTTTGCTCCGCACGTTTCGGCCGAGGTTTACGAAGTGCTTGGCGGCGGCCGCGTCTGGGAGACCGACTGGCCCAAGGCCGATGAGAGTTTCCTGAAGTCCGACGAGATCACGCTGGTCGTTCAGGTCAACGGCAAGGTGCGCGACAAGATCACGGCTGCGGCCGATGCATCTCAGGACGAGTTGCTTGATCTCGCGAAGTCGTCAGAGAAGATCGCCGGGTATGTCGAGGGCAAGGAGCTCGTCAAGGAGATCGTCGTGCCCGGCAAGCTTGTGAACCTCGTCATTCGTTGATCCTTCCGGCGGAGCAAGCCAGCAACGTTCAAGATCAAGAAGTAGACGTCGGGGATTAGTGCCTGCGCGGGCGCGGCGTCACGCCGGTCCCCATCTTCTTGGCCGCGTACCCGTCGAGCGAGTTCGCAACGGCGTCGTAGCCAAGCGCGCGGTCCATCGCCTTGGCGTTCACCGCGGTCCAGCGGCGTAGAGCCCAGTCGCTGCGTCCCGGCTTCTGCAGGCCGGACATCTGGCGAAGCGAACGGGGCATCAGTGTGGCGGCGGCGTGGCCAGCCCACTTCAGGTTGACGGCGAACGGCCAGTCCTTGACGGAGACGAGGCGAAGGTCTGGTTTGGCGACAAATGAGATCGTCTCGACCGCGGCCTTGCTGGCGCAGAGCTGCGGGATCATCGACGCGAAGTACTCGCGGTACTCCTCGCGGGAGGCCGGGATCATTGCGGTCGGAATGCCCATCAGTTCGCCGGCAACGACGAACTCCTTCAGGTAGCGCTCCTGGTCCGCGTCGGTCAGGTCGCCGACGAACTCGCGACGGGCGACGAGGAATGAATAGGCCTGCGCGCAGTGGACCCAGAGCAGTGTGTCTGGATCGTTGGCCGAGAACTCGCGGCCGGTCACCGGGTCGGTGCCGTGAATGTGGTCGTGGACCGCGCGCACGCGCGCTGCAGCCGCATGCGCGGAATCGGTGTCCGAGAAGACAACGTGGTGCACATACTGCGCCGTGCGACGAAAGCGACCGAGCGGATCGGTCTTGAAGTCTGAGAACTCCGTGACGCCGGCCATCGCGAGCGGGTGGAGCGCCTGAATCATCAGCGCGCGGAACCCACCGACGATCGTGATCGGGTGCGAGTGGATCTTCCAGGCGACGCTCTCGGGGCCGAACAATCCCCAGTCGGCGTGCTCGTCCAGCTGTGCGTCGATCTCCGCGAGGCGGTCGCGGGTGAAGCGGCTGAATGGCTTGCGCGATTCGAGTGCCGCGGTCTCGCGCTCAACGGCGCGGTCGGATGCGTGGCGAGCTTCCATGTGGACTATTCGGTCGAGCAGTAGATACGGAACTTCTTGTGTAGCTCAGATCGTGTCACCGAGAATCCGGCTCCCTAAACCGAATGTGACACTGCTCCGCAGTCTACGGATCGATCGACACGATTGCAACGGCCCGCGAAAAACTTTGCAGTTTGCGGTAAACGTTGCTACCGCGAGGTAGATGTCGGGTAGGTCAGTTGTCTTCGCTGGACAACAGGCTGAGCACTTCGGGTTCAAACTCGGGCGCAGCGAGTTCTTCGGCGCCACTCTTCAAGCCGTCGATCTTGTCGATCGTCTTGTCGAGCTCTCGTTCCCGCACGCCAGTGAGGTCGGCCCATGCCCGTGAGGAAGTTTCGAACGCGCGATTGACCTTTGCGGTCTGCTCTTTGTATTTCTCCCATTGCGCGCGGAAAGTTCCGATCGCGCCCTGGATCTCGCGGGTCTTTGACTCAAGACGGAAGTTGTCCGAGGACTGGCGGATCACAGCGAGCACCGCGAAGAGCGTGAGCGGCGAGCAGATCACGACATGATTCTGCAGCGCGAAGTTGATGATCGTGGCGTCCTGTTCGTGGATGAAGCCGTAGATCTGTTCGTTCGGAATGAACACGAGCGTGTAGTCGAGCGTTCCCGCTGAAGGGTTGATGTAGTCGCGCGTGGTGACTTCCTTGATGCGGCTCCGCGTGTCACGCAGAAACTCTTTCGCGGCGGCGTCCCTCTCGGGATCGGTTTCGGCCTCGAGGTAACGGTTGAATGCCGCCATCGGCATCTTCACGTCCATGTTCAAAGTGCGCTCGTCGGGCAGCAGAAACGTGAAGTCAGGGCGGCTGCCCTCGGAAGTGGTCTGCTGCTTTCTGTAGCTGACGCCCTCGATGAAGCCGGCGATGCGCAGCACGTCCTCGGCTACGTGCTCGCCCCATGCGCCGCGGGACTGGCTGCCGGAAAGCGCTTCGTTGAGCTTCTGGGTGTTCTGCTGGAGAACCTGAGTTGCCTCGCGCGACTGCTTTACGGCTTCTGCGATCTGGCCGAAGCTCTCGACGCGCTGCTTGTCGGTGTTGGTGACGAACTCGCGTACGCCCTTCAGCTCGGTGCGGATGTTCTCGAGGCCCTTGTCGATCTCTTGTTGGCGGGCTTTGAGCTGCTGCTCGCCGAGCTCGGTCTCTTGCTTCAAGTGTGACTTGGCGAGATTGAGAAAACTCTCGGTCTGCTTCTGGGCGACGGCGCTCTGCGACTCGAGCAGGCGGATCTCCAGCTCGCGTTCGTGGGCGGCGCGATCGCGCTCGAGCTGGGCGAAGAGCTCGGTGCTGCGCGCGGCTTCGGCGCGGGGTTGGACAAAGACGATGTAGGCGGCCAGGCCGAGAATTGCGATGACGGCGACTGCGAGAAGGGCGATTTCCATGATCAGGCCATCTTGTCAGGGATGTTGGACGGAACGTACGTTCGGTTAGTCGCAGTTATTTTGCTGAAATCGGTCTTGATCTGTTACGCGCCGATCCGTAGCGTCGGCCGGGTGCATGAGACGAGCAAGCAGATGCTGGTTGTATACGCGGCCGCGGTGCTTGCGGTTGCGTTGATCGGCGCTCGGTATTTGCAGTCGGCAGCAGCCGAACCGGGAAGCGGCGGCGGCGCAAACTTCAAGCAGGACTACTCAGGCGGCGGGTCGAGCGGCGCGACTGGGGGCGAGGGCGTTCAGAAGTTCCAGGCGCTCATTGTTTACGTCTCCGGCGCAGTGCGACGACCGGGCATCGTCCGCCTCCGTGACGGTGACCGAGTCGGCGATGCGGTCGAAGCCGCGGGCGGGCCACGATCCTCAGCCAATCTCGAAGCAGTCAATCTCGCGGCACGCGTCGCAGACGGCCAACAGGTCACCGTTCCGCGCCGGGGCGCCGGTGGAGCGGGGGCAAGCGGCTCGACTGGACCGATCAGCCTCTCGTCGGCAACACCCGAGCAGCTCGATCAACTCGACGGCGTCGGACCGGGGCTGGCGCAGAAGATCATCGACTACCGGACTCAACGCGGAGGATTCCGCTCAGTCGATGAACTCGGCGATGTGCCCGGGATCGGGGAGAAGCGCCTGGAGTCCCTGCGCGCGCAGCTTCAGCCGTGACGAGTTGCCGCGGATTCCTTCGCGACCACCCGCGCCACGTTCTGGCAGGGGCCGTTGCGTCCGGTCTGGCGCTTTCGCGCCTGGATCCCGTCTCGCTTTTCGTGTTGGCCGCGCTGCTGTTGATCCTGTTGACCGCGTGCGAGTCGCGTCCCCACGTCGTCGTCGCGGCGAGTGGATTGCTGTTGCTCGGGGCGGGAGTCGGTGCGAATCGACTCAATGCGATCGACACTGACCCGCTTGCGGCAGTGAAAAGCGGCCCAATCGAGCTTCGGGGCGACATCGTTCAGCGTCCGCGCGAGAGTCGGACCGGGACCACCATTCGACTTCGAGCTCGCGCGCCGGACAACACCCGTCAGACGATCGAAGTTCGCAGCTACAAGCCCGCTCCGTCCGGGCTCCGAATTGGCGACGAGATGCTCGTGCGCGGATCGCTGCTTGAGGTGTCCGTTCGCGGAGCGCGCACTCCGGAGGCGGCTTCCTACGCGCGCTTCCTGTTGCGCAACGGAGTGCGGCGGCGGATGCAGGCGAAGTCGATCGTCTCGACCGGGTACTCGCGAACTGGCCCTGTCGGGATGATCGACGAGATCCGCAATCGCGCCGACAGGGCGCTTGCCCTCGGCCTGAGTCCCGAGCCGGCCGCACTGCTACGCGGCATGGTTCTGGGCGGCGACGCCGGCTTGCCGGAGGCAACCGCCGAGAACTTTCGCGTGGCCGGGCTGTCCCACATCCTCGCGGTGAGCGGTCAGAACGTGCTGCTGATCGTGATTCTCGTGCAGGCGATCCTGATGGCGCTTGACGCGCCGCGATGGTCGCGGATAGCGATCCCTGCCGTCGTCGTTCTGATTTACGTGCTGCTCTGCGGCGCGCAGGCCTCGGTCGTTCGCGCCGGGGCGATGGGACTGGCCGGCCTCGCGGCGATCGCGGCCTCGCGAAGGTCATCACGGATCTACGCGCTACTGCTCGCGGCGATTGTCGTCCTGTTCTGGAATCCACGCGCCACCGCCGATGTCGGCGCGCAGCTCAGTTTCGCGGCCGTGCTCGGGCTGATGGCGTTCACCCGTCCACTCACAGAACGCCTTCATCGCCTGCCGCGTTGGGCCGCCGAGGCCTTGGCGGCCACCGCGAGCGCGACGCTTGCGACCGCGCCGCTGATGGCATTCCACTTTGGCGCAGTCTCGATTATTTCGCTCGCGGCGAATGTCCTTGGCGCGCCGCTGATCGGGCCGATCGTCTGGCTCGGATCGTTGACGGCGGCGATCGCGCAATTCTCAGTGCCGATCGGCGCGCTGCTCAATGCGCCAAACTCATTCCTGCTCGGCGCCCTGATTGAGATCGCGCGCGTCTCGGCGAGCGTTCCCGGTGCGCAAGCCAGCACCGAAGGCTTCGGCGTTCCCGGATTGATCGTTGGCGCGGTAATCGTGGTGGCGCTCGCTGCGTTCGTGCATGGCTGGATTCCGATCAGCGGCGTCCGGGTAAGCCAGCTGTTTGCCTGCGCCGGCTTGTTGTTCGCTCTCGCGACGTTTGCTCGCGGATCACCGCCGCCGATCGGTCGCCCAGCGATCGTGATGTTGGATGTAGGTCAAGGAGACGCGACCGTTCTACTCGGATCTGACGGCTGCAACGCGCTGATCGACGGCGGGCCACCTGGCGCCGAACTCGCAAAGAAACTTGAAGAGATCGGCATACGCCAGCTTGACGCGGCGGTCGTCACGCATGCAGCGACCGACCACTTCGGCGGGATCCTTGAGCTTGCTCAATCCGGCGAGGTGCCGATCAAAACTCTTCTTGATGGAGGTGGAAATGCACCAAGACCCGAATACACCGAGCTGAGAAGGCGACTCGCGGCGCGCGGGACCGCAATCGAGCCGGCCGTCGCCGGAATTTCCTGGCGCTGCGCAGATATTTCGATCAAGGTCATCGGCCCAGCGGTTCAGCCGCCGGGCGACGCGCCACCGGTAGATCCCAACGTCGGTGCGGCGGTGACGGTGGTCGACGTAGGCGAGCTGCGCATGTTCGGGTCAGGAGACGCCGAAAGCCCTTACGTCCTACCGCTCGCGCTGCCACCTGCAGACATCCTCAAAGTCCCGCACCACGGGAGCGCCGATCCGGGTTTACCGGCGTTGCTCGAACGGCTCCGGCCACGCGTCGCGCTGGTCGGCGTCGGGGCGTCAAATCGATACGGACATCCCGCGCCAGCGGTGCTCGAGGCCTTGCGGCAGCAGCGCGCCGCGGTCTTCCGAACCGACCGTGACGGGGCAATTCTCGTGCGTGCCGACGGCGCCGGCAATCCCAGCGTTTCGACCGCCGGCCCCGCTCGGTAGGGTCATGCGCGATGGCAGAGCTCAAGCGCGCATACCTCTTTCACGGCGACGATGAAGTGAAGATCGATCAGGCGCGAGGGCGCTTGGCGGCCCGCGCGCAGGCCGACGGTTCGACGTTCGAATCGATCAGCGGAGACGCGCTCACGCCCGAGAACTTTGCGATGGTGCTGACCTCGCCGAGCCTGCTCCCTGGCACGCGGATCATCCTTGCGGATGGAATCGAGGCCTGGATGGCTGCTGATGTCGGGCCGGCCGCAGACGCCGTTGCGCTTCTGGCCGGCGGAGAGATCGACGCAGTCGCCGTGATGATCTGCCGGAAGAAGCCGCTCAAGGCAATCCTCGATGCCGTCGAAATCGCATCCGGCGAAGTCCGTGAATTCAAGCCGCCCTCTGACGGCGAGCTGCCCGGATGGCTCGTTGCTCAGGCCAAGGGTCTTGGCGTGGAGCTAGAGCCCAACGCCGCAGCGCTGCTTGTCGAGATTGTCGGCAAACCGCAGAGGGGCGTTGCAAGGTCAAAGATGTGGAGCCCGAAGCGCAGATTGCTCAGTGAGCTCGAGAAGCTCGCCACGACCGCAGGCCCCGGCGGGACGATCGATTCTGAGCTCGTCGCCGATGGCGTACGCGGCGAGTCAACTGCGGAGGTGTTCGCCCTGACCGATCACGCCATCTCTGGAAACCGGGACGCAGCGGTCCGCGACGCCGAGAAGCTGCTCGCCGCAGGCGAGCCGCCGGCGCGTATCGTGGCGATGCTCGCGCGATCTTTCGGCCAGGTGCAGACTGCGGCAGCACTCAGCGAGGCCGGCCGCGGTGGCGATCTGACGGAGAAAGCCGGAATCCAACCGTGGCTTGCAAAGAAGCTGATGGCCCAGGCGAATCAACGCGGCGGAAGTTCGCTGCGTGATGCGCTGATCGAATTGGCAAGGCTGGACAACGCCGTCAAGGGCGGAAGCGCGCTCGACAGCGAGACCGAGCTCTTGCGCTCGATCGAAACCATCACCCAATAAGGGCTGTCTGGCTGAAGCTGATCCGCTCAGGCGGAAAGCTTCGAGCGAGTGCGCGCTGCGCGTGCCTTCTTGCGGGCGCCGTTGTTGCGGTGGATCGAGCCGCGCTTGACGGCCTTGTCGATCTTGGAAACGAGGATCTTGTGATCGGCGTCTGCCTGTTCGGCGTTGCCACCTTCGACTGCGGCCTCGAGGCGACGGAAGTAGGTCTTGATCGCCGAGGTGTATCGACGATTCTCGTCGCGCTCGCGCTCTGCGCGAAGGATGCGCTTCTGTTGTGACTTGATGTTTGCCATTTGAATCCGGTCTTTTAATTGGGCACTGCGATAAGTCTTTAGTCTTGCGCGGCGAAGTAATGCCTGCGCGTGAAGGCAGAAGTGTAGAGGACGCAAAGCGATTCACCCCGACGACGACATCCCGATCAAACGCTCTGAGGAGCACCTTCCCGAGGAAGAGGCAGCCGCCGAAGCGATCGCATGGGCGGCCTCGATGCCTGGAGAAGACCAGATTCACGACCGTTCGCGGGCGTCTGAGTCAGGCGGAGGCCGCAGACTGGCGCTCTCCACGGCGATTTTCTCCTTTGCGACGGCTCTCTCGCGCGTCGCTGGCCTGATCCGCGAAATCGTCGCCGCGGTCGCCTTCGGCGTGACCGGCGCAGTCTCTGCGTTCACCGTCGCATTCAACGTCCCGAACCTCGTGCGTTCGCTTTTCGCCGACGCCGCGTTGCAGGCAGCATTCGTGCCGGTGTTCACGGAGCTGCTCGACCGCGGCGAGCGCAAAGAGGCGTTCAAGGTTGCGAGCACGCTTTTCTACCTGATCGTCGCCGTTCTGGGTTTGATCACGATCGGCTTCATCATCGCGGCCCCGTGGATCATGCCGCTCTTCGCCTTCGGTCTTGATGATCAGTACAAGGACCTGATGATAGGGCTCTCGCGCGTGCTCTTCCCAAGCGTCGTGCTGCTGGGTGTGACTGGTCTTTTCGCTGGAATTCTCAACGCGCTCGACCACTTTGCCGTGCCGGCGATCGCACCGTTGTTCTGGAACGTTGTGATCATCCTTTCGATCGTCCTGATCACGCCGTATCTGGCCGAAGGTGACCGGATCTACGCGTACGCGATCGGCGTGCTTCTGGGCACGATCGTCCAGATGCTGATGCCAATCCCCGTGCTCCGCCGAAAGCTTGGCGGGGAGGAGTTCGGAAGATCGTTCGACTGGCGAAACAAGAACGTGCATCGCGTGCTCATCCTGATGATGCCGGTTGCGATCGGTCTCGGACTGATCAACTTCGACGTCGCGGTGAACAACCTCGTCGGATCGCTCGTCAGCGACGAAGCGCCAGCGGCGATCGACAAGGCTTTCCGCATCTTCATGCTCCCGCAGGGGATCTTCAGCGTCGCGATCGCAACAGTGCTGTTTCCCACGCTCTCGCGATTTGCGGCGCGACAAGACTTCAATGGACTGCGCCACACGATGGCCAACGGCGTGCGGCAGATGTTCATGGTGCTCGTGCCGTCGGCGGCGATCATCGCGGTGCTCGCAACACCGATAGTCAAGCTCGTTTTTCAACACGGAAAGTTCGATGCGGCCGACACCGAACTCGTTGCGACCGCTCTGTTCTGGTTCACGTTCAGCCTGCCGTTCCACGGAGCAAATCTGTTGTACACCCGGACGTTCTTCTCTCTCCAGCGGCCGTGGCTGACCACACTCCTCGCGCTCGGGAGTCTTTCGACAAACCTGATCGCATCGCTGGTGCTCTACAAAACCTTCGGGATCGCCGGCGTCGTCGGCGCTACCGCCATCGCGACGCTCGGCATGATGATCGCGCAAGCGATGGTGTTGCGCAAACCGCTGGGCGGAGTCGAAGGGCGAGAGACGATCGTCGCCTTCTTCAAGATTGTGCTTGCGTCGGTGCCGCTCGCGCTCGTGAGTTACGGCCTCTGGTACGCGCTCGATTCCGCGCTGGGCGACGCGATCGTGGCTCAGTCTGTCTCGCTGGGAGTGGCCCTTATTGCCGGCGGCGCGACCTACGCTGCAGCGGTCTACGCGCTTCGCATCGAAGAGGCCCGACAAGTATCCCGGCTGATAGTCGGCCGTCTGCGCCGATAATGCTTGGCCATTGGGACGGCGCCGCGAAAGCGTGAGACCGTCCCCGCCATAATCACGGCCCCGCATGGAAATCCCGGCAGAACGCATCCGCAACTTCTCGATCATCGCCCACATCGACCATGGCAAGTCGACGTTGGCCGATCGCATTCTTGAGGTCACCCATTCGGTTGCTGCGAAGGACATGAAGGCGCAGTTGCTGGACTCGATGGACCTTGAGCGCGAGCGTGGGATCACGATCAAGTCTCAGGCCGTACGGGTCTACTACGAGGCCGACGATGGCTTGATCTACCAATTTCACCTGATCGACACGCCCGGCCACGTTGACTTCACATACGAAGTCAGCCGCAGCCTCGCCGCATGCGAAGGTGCGCTGCTCGTGGTCGACGCAGCGCAGGGGGTAGAAGCCCAGACACTTGCCAACACGTATCTCGCAGTTGACGGCGGGCTCGAGCTGATCCCCGCGATGAACAAGATCGATCTGCCGAGCGCCGAACCCGATCGCGTCGCAGGCGAGATCGAAGAGTTGCTGGGGGAGCCCGCAGAGGGGATCCTCACGATGAGCGCCAAGACCGGCGTGGGCGTGCACGAAATGCTCGAGGCGATCGTCGAGAAGATTCCTCCGCCAGTTGCAGACCGTGACGCCAAGCCGCGCGCGCTGATCTTCGACAGCGAGTTCGACGAGTACCGCGGCGTGATCGCCTACGTGCGAGTGATGGACGGCGAGTTCAAGAAGGGCGACTCGATCAAGACCTTCCAGACGCCGACCAAGGCCGACGTGAATGACATCGGCTTCTTCGGACCAAAGATGACGAAGACTGACGGCCTCAAGGCCGGCGAAGTCGGCTACATCATCACCGGCATCAAAGACGTGGCGATGCTGCGCGTCGGAGACACGATCACCACCGAGGCCAACCATGCTGACGAGCCGCTCCCCGGCTATCGAGAGGTCCAGCCGATGGTCTTCTGCGGGCTCTTCCCGGTCAGCACCGACGACTTCGAGGACCTGCGCGACGCGCTCGAGAAACTCAAGCTCAATGACGCCGCGCTGGCGTATGAGCCAGAAACCTCGCGCGCACTGGGATTCGGTTTCCGCGTCGGCTTCCTCGGCCTGTTGCACATGGATATCGTGCGCGAGCGGCTTGAGCGCGAGTATGACCTTGAACTTCTGGCGACGCCGCCAAACGTGCGCTACGAAGTCACGCTGACCAACGGCGACATCGTGAAGGTCAACTCCCCGGTCGAGATGCCCGAACGCGACGTGCTCGAGGAGATCCGCGAGCCGTTCATCCGCGCGACGATTCTGACCCCGCGCGATCACGTCGGCGCGGTGATGGAGCTCTGCCAAGAGCGCCGCGGCACCCACGTGGACATGCACTACATCAGCGACACGCGCGTGCAGCTCACGTACGACCTTCCGCTCGCGGAGATCGTTCTCGACTTCTTCGATCAGCTGAAGTCGCGCTCGAAGGGCTACGCCAGTTTCGACTACGAAGTCACCGGCATGCGCGCAAGCGACCTCGTGCGCCTGGACATCCTGCTCGCCGGCGACTCGGTCGACGCGCTTTCGATGGTCGTGCACAAGGACAAGGCCTACCCGGCCGGCCGCCTGATCGCCGAAAGACTGAAAGAACGCATCCCGCGCCAGCAGTTCGACGTGCCGATCCAGGCTGCGATTGGCGCCAGCATCGTCGCCCGCGAAACCGTCAAGGCCGTCCGCAAGGACGTCACTGCCAAGTGTTACGGCGGCGACATCAGCCGAAAGCGCAAGCTGCTCGAGAACCAGAAGAAGGGCAAGAAGCGCATGAAGCAGGTCGGTCGCGTCGAGGTTCCGCAAGAAGCTTTCCTTGCGGTACTTCAGTTGGACACCGACACCACCAAGTGACCGACGACCCGTATGAGATTCTCGGCGTGTCGCCCGGGGCGACCGAAGCCGAGATCCGCGCCGCATATATCGCTGGCGCAAAACGGTTTCATCCAGATGTAGTGGGGGCTGCCGAGTCGGGCGAGCAGATGCGGCAACTGAATCTTGCCTACGAAATCCTCAAGGACCCGACGATGTGCGCGCAGTACGACAGCGAGTCGCAGGACTCCGCGGGACTTTTCGGCGATCTGGAAGACATAGTGCGCGTGCGATGGGAGGAGTCGTCTCTCGCCACGCTTTCCGAAGAGAAAACCGCCGCGCTCGAACGGGAGACCATCAAGATGGAGCGCGAGGGGTGGAAGGTCGAGCGCAAGCACGACCACCTCGTCTGCACGCGCACCGATCGCAAGGGCCTCTTCATCAAGGCACGCAAGCGCCGCGTAACCGTGAACATCGATCGAAACGGGAACGCGTTCCGCGTCGAGCAGATGCGGCCGGATTAGCCGAGCTTCACGCTTTTGGTGACCGTCACCGGAGCGACGCCGCCGCCAGGAGTGAACGTCACACTCAGCGTTGCAGAGATCGACTTCTTCGACTTACTCACCGGCTTTTTTGCCTTCGACGAGAGTTTCAGCTTCAGCTTGGCTCCGGTCGTTTTGGCACATGAACCGCTCGCGCTCCCAATCGCCACAGTCTTTGCCCCCTTCTTGACCTTCAGCTTCAGCTTCTTGGCCACCGAGGACTTGACAGTGAGGTTCGCCTTAACCGGCGAATCAAGCGAGCAAGTGACCGGGAACTTGACGCCCTTCCCAAGCTTTGACCGCTTGAACTTGGGAAGCCTGCCGAATGTGGCCGCGAGCACCGGGCAGCCATTGGCAGCACCGATCATTGCGAAGGTCGGGCACTGGTCCTTCGCGCCCGCGACGCCGTCGCCGTCGGGATCCGAGCTTGCGAGCGAGGTCGGGCACCCGTTAGGCGCGGTACTCGCCTGTGTCGGACACTGATCGGTGCCGTCATTTGCGACGCCGTCGCCGTCCTCATCCGGTCCGGAAAGCGATTTGAAGGTCTGCGGCGCGGAGTAGATGGGCGTCCCTGCGCCGGGCCCCGAGGACGGAGTAAATCGGAATCGGAGCGTAAAGGTCTGGCCATACTCGCCCGGGTAGTCGAAGTAGAACGGCGTTGCGCCGCCGTTGGGTCCCGGTCCGGTGATCAGCCAGGAATCGGACGCGTTCGAGACGGCGCTTGTCCAGCCGCCGCCCAGCGCTTCGCAGTTGATGTTGAGCGATCCGCTGGTGTTCGGGCCGTTGAAAAGATCCCAACAAAAGTTTCCGGGCTGGAAGTTGCTGTAGAGATTTGCGAAGAACTCGAGCATGTTCTCCTGATTCAACGGGGCGCTCGTTTTCCAGAACGGAACAACCGAGGGGTCGCGCGCGAAGTAGATGAATGGGCTCGTCGAACCGGCACTGAAGACGTTCGCCCAGGTGTAGGTCTGGAAGTTGCCGTACGACGCAAGGGGGCTCACCACCCACGTGAATTTGTGCGCCGAGTTGCCCATGCCCACGAGATTCTGCGATGTCTGCACTGGCACAAACATCTTGAACATCTGGCCGTTGGCGAGCCCTCGACCGTCGAAGCCGATCCCGCTACCGCTGAAGGAACCCACCGGCCCGGTAGGGCAGGTGCGTCCGTAGGCGTTGATACCAATCGGGCGCATGTCCCAATTCTCATTCGTGCTCTCGTACCAAGTGCCGGAGAACCGAGTTGTACTGAAGCATCGAATCTGACGCGTGTTGTCGTAGCTGGTCCCCGGCGGCATCACGAGATCGGTGACGACGATGTCCGACCCGTTCGGGCACTGGTTTCCGGGCACGCTCACGAGGATCGACGCCCAGTACTTGTCACCGACTCGTACGACGCTCCCGCTCGGGGCTCCGCCGTATCCCGAAAACCCGGAGACCATAGTCTCTGAATAGGATCCGCCGAGGATTGAACAGTTGGTGCCCGATACTGAACCGTATGAGCCGGAAAACCACTGTTTACCTGCGCCGGCGACGATGTCCTCAGGCGCAGCACTTGCAGCCGCGGGCACAATCGCTAAGAGCGAGAGTATCGCTAAGGCGACGACCAGAATCCTGGAAGACGAACGGTGAGCAGACCGTGAGCGGATCATCAACATCATCTTCGCATATGCCTGAAGCTACCCGTCGTTAGATAGTCCAGGTCAACAAGCGAGTTGGCGGATTAGACTTGCGCGCGCACGATCGTTCGCATCCATAAGCCAGAACTTTCAGGAGCAATCAAGTGGCAATCAAGACTGAAGCGGTGGGCAAGACCTATCCGCCAGTCGAATACGTGGTCGGTACGGAGAAGATCCGCGAGTACACCGCCGCCACGTTCGACGACAACCCCCTCTCGAACGACGAAGAAGCTGCGAAGGCCGCCGGTTACGCCGGGCTGGTCGCGCCGCCGATGTTCGCCGTCGTCTTTTCCAGCAAGGCAGCCGTGCCGGCGATGTTCGACCCCGAGGTCGAGATGAACTTCGCGATGATGGTCCACGGCGCGCAGGATTTCACCTTCCACAAGCCCGTCGTTGCGGGGGACCGCATCACGACCACCGGCTCGGTCAAGTCGATCGAGGCCAAGGGCGGCAAGGGCTTTTACGTTTACACCACCGAGTCCGTCAACCAGAACGACGAGCTTGTCGTTTCAGCTGACTGGACCTGCATCGTCCGAGGAGTAGAGGCATGAGCTATTCAGTAGGCGACAAGACGCCGGAAGTCCGCGTCACCCCGGACAAGTACCTGCCGCACCGTTACGCTGGCGCATCAGGAGACTTCAACCCGATCCACATCGACAAAGAGTTCGCGACCATGGTCGGTCTTCCGAACACGATCCTCCACGGTCTCTGGTCCCTGGCTCAGGTGCAGCGTGCCGCGATCCAGACAGCTGGCAACGACCCGACGAAGGTCAAGACGCTGTCGGGCCAGTTCCGCGGCATGGGACAGCCCGAGGTTGAGGTTGTCGTGACCGGCGAGATCAGCACCGTCGAAGAAAGTGGCGAGGCAATCGTCCACCTCGAAGCCGCCCAGGGCGACACGCGGATCATCCGCAACGCCGTGGCGATCATCGAGCCGTAGGAGTGACGGTGGGTGCGCTATCTCGCACTGAGGTGCGATTTGACAGTCACGGCGACGAGTGCGGAGCCTGGTTCTATCGACCCGAAGGACCAGGACCGTTCCCGGTCGTCGTGCTCTGTCACGGCCTTGGCGCTACGCGGGAGATGGGCTTTGACCCGTACGCCCGCTCGTTCGCTGAGGCGGGCATCGCTGCGCTGGCCTTCACGTATCGCGGGTTCGGCGACAGTGAGGGTGAGCCGCGTCAGGTGCTCGACATCGGGGCTCAGCGCGAGGACATCGCTGCTGCAATCGCATACGTGAAGGGCCTCGACGACGTCGATTCCGACCGCGTAGCGCTGTTCGGAAGTTCGTTTGGCGGCGGTCACGTGATCGCCGTTGCGGCCGATCGAGACGACATCGCGGCCGTCGTGTCACAGTGCCCGTTCACCGATGGACAGGCGTCCGGCATGACGCTCGGCTTCGTGAGCACGATCAAAGTCGGTGCCTATGCCACCGCTGACGCGGTCTCGCGCCTATTGCATCGCAAACCTGTCTATGCGCGCCTCGCGGGCACGCGCGGCGAGCCGGCGATGATGACCGCGCATGACGTGGTTTACGGGTACCGCGCGTTGATGCCGGAGGGCTACGCCGACGACAACCGCGTCGCGGCCCGAATCGGCCTGGACATTCTCTTTGAGCGCCCGGGTCGGCGAATGAAGGATCTCAAGTGTCCGACGCTCGTCTGCGCCTGCGAGAAGGACACCGTCGCGCCGTACGGGCCGACAGCCAACTACGCCAAAGAAGCCCCCAACGTAGAGCTGAAGTCCTACCCGTTCGGCCACTTCGACATCTACGTCGGCGAGGGATTTGCCCAGGCGAACCCCGACCAGGTCGAGTTCCTCACGCGCGTTCTGAAGCCGTAGCTGCCGGGAGCCGCGCAGCTCGAACGTATCCTTAGAGGGATGCTCACAGAAAGGCAAGAACAGATCCTTCGGATCGTCGTGGAGGCGTTCACCGAAACCGGTGCGCCGGTCGGCTCGCGCGCTATCGCGGAGCGGCCCGATGTCACCTGGGCGCCGTCAACGGTGCGCAATGAGTTCGCTGTGCTCGTAAGTCACGGATTGCTCGAGCAACCGCACACTTCTGCCGGTCGTCGCCCGACCGAGGCTGGCTACCGCTACTTCGTGGACGACCTGCTTCGCGATGGCGCGCGGGGCGAATCGCCGTCGATCGAGCTGACCTTTGACCGTCGCGAGATCGCCGACGCGATCCGCCAGACCACCGAAGCGCTCGCCGAGGTCAATGAGCTGATGGCGCTCGTCAGCGCGCCGCCGCTCGATAGCGAAGAGATTCTGCGCATCGAGCTCGTGCCGCTCTCGCCGCAGAAGGTGATGGTCGTGGTGATCACGAGCAACGGGAACGTCACCAAGCGGCAGTTCGAGTTTGACCGCGCCGTTGATGAGGGCCTGACACGTTGGGCGACTGGCTACCTGAACGAGCGCCTGAATGGCGTGCCGCTCGGCGCCCGAATGATCCGCTCGCGTCTTTTTGCGAGCGACCTCTCGCCGGTTGAGCTCGGATTCATCGAGGCGATCGGCACTGCATTTCTGGAGCTGCCGCAGGGCGACAACATCCTTTTCGTCGGCGGTTCGCGCCATCTGATCGGATCTGGGTCCGGCGAGCCGATTCCGGGGCTCGATCAGCTGATGGGCGCCGTCGAAGAGCGCGAGGCAGTCACGCGGCTCTTGCGCGCTCGGCTCGGCGAGCGCGGCGTGTATTTGCGGATCGGCCACGAGAACGAGGCCGTCGAACTCGTCGGCGCCAGCGTGGTCGGCGCCAACTACGGCACCCACGCGCGCCAGCTCGGTAGCGTCAACGTGATCGGTCCCATTCGCATGGATTACCCGCTTGCGATCGCGTCGGTGCGGATCGCGGCAGCGCGTCTTTCGGATTTCGTCTCGGACGTTTACGCGTAACCTCGCGCATCACTGATGGCTACTACTCGCGACTACTACGAGGTGCTCGGCGTCTCCCGCGGCGCCGACGACGCCGAAATCAAGAGGGCTTTCCGCAAGCTCGCGCGCACCCATCACCCGGATGTGAACGACTCACCAGAGGCCGAGGCCGAGTTCAAGGAAATCGCCGCGGCATACGAGGTCCTGAGCGATCAGGCCCGCCGCGCGACCTACGACCAGTACGGCCATGAGGGCCTTCGCAACTCCGGCGGCGAGCCGGACTTCTCGCAGTTCGGTGACTTCTCGTCGATTTTCCAGGCCTTCTTTGACCAGGCCGGCGCTGGCAGCATGTTTGGCGGCGGACGCAGTACTGGCGCGGGCCGCGGCCCGATGCAGGGCGGAGACCTTGCGGTCGAGGTCGAGCTAGAGCTCGCCGACGTGCTGACCGGCAAAGAAGTGAAGGTCGAGTACGAGGCGATCGAAACCTGCGAGCGCTGTGATGGCAAGCGGGCAGAGCCCGGCACGGAGGTCAAGATTTGCAAGAAATGCGACGGCGCTGGCCAGGTACGCGTTGTGCAGAAGACGATGATCGGGCAGATCGCGCGCGCGATGGTCTGCTCTGAGTGCGAGGGGCTTGGCGAGACCGTCGAGTCTCCATGCACCGGTTGCTCTGGCAAGGGCCGAGTACGGGTCGATCGCGACGCGACGGTTTCAATCCCCGCAGGCATCGAGGAAGGCCAGCAGGTTCGGGTTTCCGGCAGCGGCCATGCTGGCGCGAACAACGGACCGCCGGGCGACCTCTACGTGCAGGTCTCGATCGCGCAGGACGAACGCTTCCACCGCGAAGGCCGCGATCTCTACACCGTCGTGGACCTCCCGGCGCACGCCGCGATGCTCGGCCGCGAGGTCGAGATCGACACGCTCGAGGGCAGGGAGTCGATCAAGCTTGATTCCGGCGTGACCCATGGAGACGACATCAAGGTGAAGGGCCACGGTCTTCCCGGCCTGCGCAACAACACCCGCGGTGACATCCACGCCGTCGTCAATCTCCAGGTCCCGCACAACCTCACTGACGAGCAGCGCAAGTTGCTCGAGGACTTCGACGATTCATTGACCGAGGACAACTTCAAGCCCGCTGGCCGCGAAGGCATCATGGGCCGCCTGCGCCGGGCGCTGCGCTAGATGATTCGCCTGGCGATCCGCTGCCGCGCGGAGAACGCAGAGCTCGCGCTCGCGCAGCTGATCGAGCTGGCTCCGACCGGGATTGAAGAGATCCGAGACGGCGACGTCGTTGAGTACGCCGTCTACGGACCGCCGGGCGAAGTCCCGACGCTGCCCGATCTGCAAGTCGCCGTCGGCGATGACCTGGTCGAGGTACGCACCACCGAGGTCGCCGATGACTGGCAGGAGCGTTGGAAGGACTTCCACGGCTCGATGCTGATCACGCCATCTGCTGGAGCGACCGAGCCGACGATTTTCCTGCGACCGAGCTGGGCCGAGGATGAGCCTGCGGCGGGATCGACCGAGATTGTTCTGGATCCCGGACAGGCGTTTGGCACCGGATCGCACCCGACCACGCGGCTCTGCCTGCGCCTGCTGCTCGACATCGCGGCAGAGGGCGGTAACTCCGGCGAACTGATCGACCTTGGCTGCGGCAGCGGCGTGCTGGCGATCGCCGCTGGCAAGCTGGGGTGGGGGCCGCTGCGCGCGTATGACTTTGATCACCTTGCGGTGACTGCCACGGACGAGAACTCGGGCCGGAACGACATCGTTGTCGAAGCCGTGCAGAGCGATGTTCGAGCGCCCGAGGGCGACGGTATCCCGGCGCTCGCGCCGACTGTCTTCGCGAACATCATGCGCCCGCAACTGCTTGACGTTGCATCCCAGATCTCGGCAGACCACGGGATGCGCGAGGTGGTTCTCTCGGGCCTGCTCGACGAAGAGGCCGACGAGATCTCCGCCGCGTTTGCGGCGCACGGACTGCGCGAGACTGCGCTGATCAGCGAAGGCGGCTGGACCGGCCTGCGCCTCTCGGCCGTTTAGGCCGAGCGCTCCACGTGTGACCAGCTCTCGGGGTGGTCAGTCACCCAACGCTCGAACGACATCGGCGGATGTCCGGTGAGCAGTTCAGTGGATTCAGTCTGAAGATCGAACTCGCCGTCGCCGATCGCAATGTACGTACTGACCCAGGCCTCGACCTGCCAGTCCGGCGCGCCGTAGTGCGAGCGCGAGGCGTAGGCGTCTTCGATTGATTCCTGCTGATACTCAAAGAGCTTGCCCGTGAGCGCAGTGAGACGATTGGCTACGTGGCGCAACGACACACGCTCGGGCCCACTGATGTTGAAGGTCTCGCCGTCGCGTGAGTCATCGGTCAGAAGTCGCACGGCAACATCGGCAACATCGCTGCGAGTCACTGGGACGAGCTTGCCGTTGCCGGCCGGTCCGCGAAGGATCCCGTCCGCCCCCGCGAGCATCGGAAGAAAATCGGTGTAGAGGTTCTGGCGCTGAAAGACGAACGCCATTCCCGACTGCTCGATCGCCTGCTCAGTTGCGTAGTGATCGCGCGCCAACGTGAAGGTGGCGTCGGATGCCGCGCCGCAGAACGACGTGTAGACCACGCGAGATACCCCTGCGGCGACAGCGGCGTCGATCGCGCTGTAATGCTGCTCAAGGCGGTTCTCGGACTCACGGCCGCTGACCAGGAAGAGCGTGTCAACGCCTTTGAGCGCCTCCGTCATCTCTTCTGTCGCGGAATAGTCGGACGCCGTTGCGACGTCGACTCCAGCGATCTTCGGGGCGCTTGCCGCGTCTCGAACGATCAGTCGGAGGCTCGCTCCAGCATCGGAAAGGCGTTCGGCAGTCAGGCCGCCAACTACGCCTGTTGCCCCGGTTATTGCGATCAGTGGCTGCGGCATCAGGCAATCCTGCCACATCATCCCGAACCGGTGCCCATAGACTTCGCAGTGATGCTTGCCGCAACGATTTCCGACGGATCAATCTCTGCTGAAGAGCAGCCCGACCCAATCGCCGGTGCGGGCGAGTTGCTCGTGCACGTGCGCGCGGCAGGCTTGAACGGCGGCGACATTCTGCAGCGCAAGGGTGCATACCCGCCGCCGCCCGGCTACCCGATTGACATTCCGGGGATGGAGTTTGCTGGCGAGGTCGTGGCCGTTGGCGAGGGTGTTCGCAGGTTTGTTCCCGGCGACCGTGTCATGACGATCACCGGCGGCGGTGGTCAAGCGGAACTTGCAGTCGTTCATGAGTCTGTTGCCATGCCAGTGCCGGAGTCGATCGACTGGCCAGCGGCCGGTGGATTCCCTGAAGTCTTTTTGACCGCCCACGACGCTGTCTTCACTCAGGGTGGATTGCGGCCGGGCGAGCGGCTACTGATCAACGGCGCGGCCGGCGGGGTCGGCACGGCGGCGGTTCAGCTGGCCAAGCGCACGGGCGCGCGCGTAGTGGCCAGCGTTCGCGACGAATCTGTCCACGACTCCGTTCGATCAATCGGCGCCGATCAAGTGATCCTCCCCGGCGCAGTCAAGGACCACGGTCCTTACGACGTCGTCCTGGAGCTCGTCGGCGGTCCGAATCTCGAAACCTCGATCTACTCGCTCGCCACGGGCGGTCGCATCGTCGTGATCGGCGTGGGGGCAGGCTTCAAAGCTGAAGTGAACTTGCTGGCGATCATGGGCAAGCGCGCGACGCTGCGCGGATCGACTTTGCGTGCGCGCCCGCTCGAAGAAAAGGCCCTGGCTTCGCGCTGTGTCGAGCGCGAGATCCTCCCGGGCCTGGCCGACGGCTCGATCGTCGTGCCGGTCATGGACACCTTTCCGCTCGCCGAAGTGGCCGCCGCTTATGACCGGTTCACGGCCGGCTCCAAGTTCGGCAAGATCGTGCTGCGCCTCAACTAGGCGCTATGCCGCCACGCAGTCACAGACTGACGGCGTCGCTCAATTGCTGCCAGCATTCGGCCGATACTCGCCGAGCATGCAAACTGCGATCTCGACAACGTCCAGAACCGCCTCGATCGGCCGCCGCTTCGCCGGGCAGGCGATCGACGACGTGTCTGTGATCGCGCTCGTAGTAGCGATGCTCTGGGCAATTTCAAAAGGCTTTGGGGTTGGCCTCGACGAGGAACTCACGCTCGCGCAGGCCGTTGTTGCGGCGTTCTTGTTGATCGCCGCATTTGCCTCGCCAGCACTGGTCGCAGCGTTCACCAACGGCCGAACGTTTGGCAAGCTCGTAGTCGGCACCCGTGTCGTAAGAATCGATGGCGAAAGGGTCGATCTGGCCTTTGCGTTTCGTCGTGAGTTCTGGAGTAAGCGCGTCGTCTGGGGATTCGCCTTTCGCGGCCTTGCAGACTGGAACACATTGCGTTCCGACCCGGATCGGCGGTCGGGTCACGATCGTGATTTGGGAACGGTCGTAGTCGACGTCTGAGCGCGCCGCCCGCCCGCGCCATTACTCTGACTCAATGGCCATAGTCGACCAGCTCCAAGATGACGTAAAGACCGCGATGAAGGCGCGCGAGACCGAGAAGGTCCAGGCGCTCCGTTTGATCGTGGCCGAGCTTCAGCGTGCCTCCAAAGACGGCAACGATGACGAGCTCGCGATTCTGCGCACCGCGCGCAAGAAGCGCGTTGAGGCTGCGAAGGCGTTTCGCGATGGCGGACGCGACGACGCGGCAGAGCAGGAAGAGTCCGAGGCCGCATTGATCGACCAGTACCTGCCAGCGCAAATGGACGACACTGCGCTCGACGCGGCAGTCGCCAGCACGATCGAACAGGTCGGCGCGACGGGCATGTCCGACATGGGCAAGGTCATGGGCGCAGTCATGGGCAAGGTCAACGGCGAGGCCGACGGCAATCGTGTCCAGGCATCCGTCAAGGCACATCTGTCCGGAGAGAAGAACGCTGGATGAGAACGACCATCGAGCTCGAGAACGACGTAGCGGCGGAGCTCGCCGGCACCCAGGATGCGGTGCTCAAGACCTTGGAAGATCACCTCGATTGCCGCGTGCACCTTCGCGGCAACATCCTCACACTTGAAGGCAGCGACGTTGACATCGACGCGGCGCGCGTCGTTGTTGACGAACTGGCTGGCTTGATCGAGCACGGCCACGAGATCGCGCCCGGAACGATCCAGGTTGTCGAAAGCGCGCTCGATCACCACAAGGATCCCGCTGCCGTGCTCGAAGACGTCGTCTGGCGGCACCGCGACAAGAAGGTTGCGCCCAAGACGGTCAACCAAAAGGAATATGTCGACGCGATTCGCTCCAAGACCGTGACCTTCGGTGTTGGCCCCGCCGGTACCGGAAAGACTTATCTCGCAATCGCGATGGCGGCGCAGGCGCTCTCCACGCGCCGCGTCTCGCGAATCATCCTCACGCGCCCGGCCGTTGAAGCCGGCGAGCGCCTTGGCTTCCTGCCCGGTGACCTGATGGCCAAGGTTGACCCGTACATGCGCCCGCTCTTCGATGCGCTCTACGACATGCTCGAGCCGGATCGCGTGAACGAGTTCCTTGAGAACGGCGCGATCGAAGTTGCGCCGCTGGCGTTCCTGCGCGGCCGGACCTTGAATGACTCCTTCGTGATTCTCGACGAGGCGCAGAACACCACGCCCGAGCAGATGAAGATGTTCCTCACGCGCCTTGGCTTTGGCTCGCAGATCGTCGTCACCGGCGACGTTACGCAGATCGACCTGCCTCGCGGCGACAGCTCGGGCCTGATCGAAGTCGGCCAGATCCTCAACGAAATCGACGACATCGGCTTCGTGCGATTTGACGAAACCGACGTCGTGCGCCACAAGCTTGTCCAACACATCGTCTCCGCGTACGCCGAGCATTCCGAACAGCTCGAACAACAGCGCAAGTCGCGCAAGAAGCCGCGCCGCCGCGGAACCGGCGACGACGACCAAGACGTATGAGCCGCGATGCCCTCGAGATCGAGCTGATCGTCGAGGAGGGCGTCGAACCCGGCGTCCCCGAAGACGACCTGATCGGCGCCGCCCGCGCCACTCTTGACCACCTCGGTGTCGAAGACGGCCACGTCGCGATTGAGATCGTCGGCGAGTTCCGCATTCACCAGCTCAACCGCGAGTTTCGGGGCAAGGACGATCCGACTGACGTGCTCAGCTTCCCCGTGGACGGCGAAGAGATCGCCCTCGAGGGGCCGCCCGTGCTGCAGGTGACAGGCGCCCTCGAACTCGGCGACGTCGCGATCAACCCAGACCACACCGAAGACATGGTCGAAGCGGTTGTCCACGGCGTACTCCACCTCTGCGGCTACGACCACGAAGTCGACGACGGCGAAATGCTCTTGCTCCAGGACGAGATCGTCGACGGCCTAGAGTGATGAGTGATCTCTTTGATCCGCAGGGCAATCTCTCGTTCGAAGGCCTCAGCACCAAGTCTGGGATGATCGCGCTCGCCGGCCGCCCGAACGCCGGCAAGTCAACGATCGTCAACGGAATCATCGGCGAAAAGGTCGCGATTGTCAGTGACAAGCCGCAGACGACGCGCCGCGAAGTCCGTGGAGTTCTGACCCGCCGCGACTCACAGTTGATCCTCGTGGACCTACCCGGATCGCAGCGGCCCAAGGACGCGATGACCGAGCGCATGCAGAAGGGCGTGATCCGCGCGGTCGGCGACTGCGACGGCGCGCTGTTCGTGATCAACGGCGAGCAGAAGTCGGCCGGAGGAGACAAGTATCTCGCCGAGCTGATCCAGCAGGCAAAAGTACCGGTTATCACCGCTGTGAACAAAATCGATCTGCTTGACAAAGGACGCACCGTCGAGGTGTTGAGCGCCGTCGCGGAGTTTGCCCCGGGCGAGATCTATCCAGTCTCAGCCCGCACCGGCAAGGGCATCCCTGAATTGACCGAGGCCCTGATCGACATCCTTCCGCCGAGCCCGTTCCTGTTTCCCGTCGAAGGCGCCACCGACCAGCCGATCGAGATCCGAGTCTCTGAGCTGATTCGCGAGCAGGCGCTCTTGCGGACGCGCGATGAATTGCCGCACGCCATCGAGGTGCGCGTGGACGAGATCGAGCGAGTCGAGCCAGCGGACGACTCAGGAACGATCACCTACGTGACGGCCAACATGTGGGTCGAGACCGAATCGCAGAAGGGCATCATCATCGGCAAGGGCGGAAAGATGATCAAGGCGATTGGCGCCGCCGCGCGGCCTGCGCTGGAAGAACTGCTTGAGTCGCATGTGCACCTTGAGCTGAAGGCAAGCGTGCGCAAGGGTTGGCGTCGCGACGACGGTTTGCTCGACCGCTTGGGGATCGGCTGATCCATGAGAAGTAGGCTCGCCAATGTGGGCGACGCGGAACTCCTCTACTTACCTGCCATTGAGCTAGCTGTAAGACCCGAGCACGTTGTTCCTCTCAAATAGCCTCACGCCGGGCGGCTTGCGACCGAGAGATCGGTGTGGTCTCTCAAAGTTATAGAACTCAAGCCAGCCAGCAAGCGCCGCCGTGCGCTCAGCTGAGCTGCC